>JANTFG010000199.1 GCA_024763555.1 Thermoanaerobaculales bacterium | reverse complement strand
TTTAACATCCGTTGCATCAATAGTTTCGCAAATGCGGACTGAAGTCCGCGCCCCATTTCGGCCCCATAATGCCCCGAGCTACAGCGCAACAACCTCGGTTTGCGCGTGCAGATCTGGCTTGCCCTATTGAGGCGGGACGGAGTTGTAGTTCGAGCCCCAAGGGGCGACTGTATCAGGGAGTCACGAACGACCATGCGGTGAGATCAGCGCTTTCAAAATCATCGGAGAAGATCAGCCCTGGATCTTCTCCGATGAACAGCTGGGCAGATGCCGTCGCTCCGCCCTCTTCAGTCAGCGTGGTGAGACGGAACACCCGATCAAGGCTTGCTGAGACCTCAACTGTCCCGGAAACCGCCGGGCTGATGGAAAGGCCCTGATCGATTCCACAGTCGAGAAAAGTTCCACTCGGAGTATCCCAGGACAAATCTGAAACCCCGCCACTTATGATGTATTCCGGATCAGCAACCAGGCTTGCCTGCGGAAGCGCCGCATCGGAAGCCGTCACGGTATATGACTTCGAGGCTACAAGGAGTTCATGATCTCCAACAGTCCCCGCGGAAATGCCCGTATTTCCCGTCACTGTCTCCCCATCCAGTGTCGCCGAAGCCCCGCTTGAAGCGTAAGCGAGCCACAGGTCGGTCGGAGGAGCAAGGTCGCCGGGAGCATTGGTCCATAGGGCCTCAGGAGGCACAACAAGGAGTGCCCCGACAACGGGCGCATTTGCGGGCTGACTATTGTCTACCTGAGATTTTAGCGTATTGGACGCACCCGTCCTTTGAATCTCGAGATCATTCAGGCCCGCAGCATCCTGTGCGGGTGCAATCGCATCGTTATAGATGGAGGAACCGAAATACGTCGAATAAAAAATGTTGGCGTTATACCGAACATCGTTGATCGGGCCGGCATTGCGGTCATCGTCGAAAACCTGCATCCCGATGTTATTGCTGATGACACAGTTCGAGACAGTGCCCGTGACTGCAAGGTCGCGACCGGTGTCCGGGCCGGTAAAGATGCCCGCACCATAGGATTCACTGATGGTCTCATTGACTCCCGGACTGATCTCGTTTTCAACAAGGGTGCACCCTGAAACAAGAATGGAAGACCCCTGAGCAAAAAGCCCGGCGCCGTATTTCAGAGCCGTATTCCCAGCGAGGACAGTATTACTGATACTCGCTGCAGATTGATTCATGACCGTAATTCCACCGCCGGAAGCCCCGGTTCCTGCTCCCATTGCGTCACAGTCGATCACCAGCGAGTCCTGCATGTCCAGCTGGGTCAGCCCAAGGCTGAGCCCTCCCCCGTTCCCTGCACCGGAGAGCGGCTTATATACGTCACAATCGTAAAACACCGTATTGCGAATGTTCACCACGGCCCGATTTTCGGCTACGGTTCCCATGTCGGGTGGATCCGGATTACCGTCAACTCTCGACGAATCACCGGCGGCACGCAGTCCCCCTCCTGCCTGGGCAACAGTACCGACCGCTCCATAACGACCCTGAATGAAACTGTCTTCGACAGTAATCTTTGCCACGGGATAGTTCGTCGAACCTGCATTCGAACCATCCTGGGAGGTCAGTGAGATAGCACCTCCAAAACCGGAGCCGACGGCAGTATCAACGGCCTGATTTCCCTTGAAAATACACTTGTAGACTTTCACTGAAGAGCGATAGAGATTGACGCCCCCCCCGATCATCGCACTATTCGTGATAAAGCGGGAGTTGTAGATCTTCATCAGGGTCTGGTCTTCAGCATTGACGGCGCCGCCTTCAGTGGGCGCAGATCCACTGACGGAGGCATCCCTTTCGGCTTTGTTGTCGACGAAAGTGCAGTTCGCTACGACCACGTCCGCACGGGGTGTAGCGAAGGGTTCAAGCCAGTTACCGATCGAGTAGAGGGCGCCGCCGAAGCCTCCGGCTTCGTTCCCCTCAAAACGGGTATTGGAGACGCGCAATGTAGAATTTCCGACGTTGATACCGCCTCCCCCGGAGTTTGCGTTGTGGTTGGGTGGGTTTGCCAGGTTATCAAGAAAGCTGGAATTATGTATGAATACCTTTGATGCTCCACGAATACCGATGCCGGCGCCACCGGTCATCGAAGTATTTCCCGTCCATACACAGTCCTGAAAAAACACGACTGACTCATCGCCGACATAAGTTGCGCCGCCAACGGCCCCGATGTCACTGGCATTGTTGTAAAACTCGCATCCGATAAAGGTCGCCTGTGCCCGGTCCAGCATCACGCCAGCCGCAATACCGGGAGTATTTGAGTATCCGTCTTTGAATATTAAATCCTGAAATACCAAGGGACCGGAACTCGTGAGACTTGTGTTGTCTGATCTGAGGATATTGGTCGCATTATTTCCGTTGAGAACCACAGTGGAACCGCTGGCAGCCCGTATTGTAAGGCCCTTCCCGAGATCACTGAGATCGAAACCTCCCGTCGGAGCGGAGAGATCCGCCGTTATTTCAATGGTTCCACCATCGGTGAGCTGCCCGATGGCCGTTTGCAGGTCAGCAACATCATCCGGAACCCGAATGAAGTCCTGGGCAGCAACGATCCGGTACGCACCCGCATACACCAGACAGACGACAACACTTGTCAAGAAAAACCGACGACGGGTCGAAGGGGAGTATGTCATTTCTACCTCCCGGAAGCCGTGACTCCCTTGATATTACCGTAGCACGCATTGTCGAAGATGACACGTGTTAGACTGACTCGGAAGCTCGATCGGGGGGGAGCTGTGAGGTATATCACGAGGGTGCGGAGAAATTTGCTCGGGGATCGCTCAAAAACCGCTTTTTGGTTTTCGCGCGTGGACGTGCTGCAGGTGTGGATTGCCAGATTGAGAGAAGCCGGAGGGATAGCTCGGTCTACATTGAGGGTCTCGCGATTGAGTGCGGCCCGAAGATGGGGTGCAGATGGAAAGCCGAAAAGGGAATTTATTCGTGCGCGAGCCCTGACAGTAGCCGGTCTTGTGATCCTGGCCGGCCTTTGCGCCTGTAGGCAGCCGCAGAAGATTGGGCGGACAGTCGTACTGATCAGCATGGACACCACCCGTCCGGATCACATGTCGGTCTATGGATATCCACGGCCAACGACCCCTTCTCTCCTCAAGCTGGCCAAAGATGGCATCGTTTTCGACCAGGCGATCGCGGTACATACGAATACCTGTCCCTCGCATGCATCGATGCTGACCGGGGTGTACCCACCAACCCACGGTTCTCTCTGCAACGGCGTACGGGTTTCCAGCAGCATTCCGACCATGGCGGAAGATCTCGCAGGAAACGGTTTCGTGACTGCGGCATTTGTCAGTGGGGTGACGCTCAAAGCAGCTCACTGCGGGCTCGATCGGGGATTTTCCCTCTACGACGATGACTTTGAGGGTTTTGCACGAGGAGCACGAGCAACCTTGAATCGTACGGCCGGCTGGCTGTGGCGCCGGAAGCCCAAAGAGGATATTTTTCTCTTTTTCCATCTCTATGATCCTCACTTTGAATACAATCCACCACGAAAATTTTCATCTTTTGCTCTCAAAGGTCAGGCGCCCGATCCGATCAAGGTCGATGCGTTGAGAAAACGAATAGCAGGAGGTGAGCATTCGTCGGAGATCGACCGGAGTCTGGACGAGTGGATTCGACGTTACGACGGTGAGATCGCCTATGCCGACTGGGCCGTCGGACAGCTTCTCCATACACTGAAGGAGCTCCGGAGGTATCAAGGGGCCCTGATTCTTATGGTCTCAGATCACGGAGAGACTCTCGCGGAGAGGCCCTGGGTCTTCGATCATGGAACAAGAGTCAGTGAGGAGCAAATTCGAATCGCGATGATCATGAAGCTGCCCGACCAGGCCTCGGCAGGACGTCGAATCTCGGAGCCCGTCAGCCATATTGATATTCTGCCGACCGTTTTCGCTCAACTCGGCCTCCCGGAGAATTCCAGCCCAGTCGGAATAGACCTCCATAGATTCCTGGACAACACTCCACCTGAGGACAGGATGTTGTTCACGATGGCGAGACGCGTGCCGAAGCGAATGACTGATTTCGATTTCAAGGTACCTCAGCCCGGACAGCCGGGAAATCCAACGAGCCAGATCATCGCGGTTCGTTCTGGTAGATACAAGCTGGTTGACTATGGATTCATGAGTCCAAAAAACCTGCTCGTATTATACGATCTCAAGAAGGATCCTCATGAAAAACAAGAAGTCCTCTGGGATCCGGAAACTCCAGTCTCACCTCAGACAGAGCTGCATAGCGCCATGGAGGAGTGGTGGGAAAAGAGCTGGCGTCCCGAAACTGCATCGGATACTGCAATCCCGGAGGAAACGGCAAGAACACTCCGCAGCCTCGGATATATCGAGTAGATCAGCAGTCCCCGGCAGATCTTGACAATAGACACATCCGTTGAGGGGTTCTCCATGAAGTTGAGAGTTACGGAATCCTCCACTTCAACCAGGCAGGTACAATTGGTTGGAAGGAGGACGCTTTTCCTCTATCGTCTTCCGTGTTCTCGCTTCACTCTTCGGCACCGGAAACCGGCCCGCGACCTGCCATCACTACTGAGGCGCTTAATAGCCAGCCCCACAGGGGAGCCATACGGAAATCGAGAATCTCCGGGCTCGTCAGGCTCCATATCGCATAGACAATCCATGAAGCTGCTGCTGCCGTCAGAAAAGCTCGCGCTTCTGCATCTGAGGTCCCTCGCAGAACCTGAATGGTCCATAGAATCCATGCGATCAGGACGCCCAGGATCAGGATTGAACCGACGATACCGAGTTTATAGACCAGGAAAAGGTACCAGTTGTGGATATAGTTGACGTCGCCGTAGTGAATCCAGTGTCCCCGGTTGTCAAAACCATCCATATCAAGTCGAACCGATGCTCCGAGGCCATGGCCGAAGAGCCTCTTGTCCCATGATGACGCCTTGACGGCCTTGATGATTTTCCGGCTCTCATGCCAACGGAAACCCAGTGTGGAATCTCTGTCGAGGCTTCCAGTTCCAAGCGCCGTAACCAGATCCAGCATCCTCTCCTGTATTGCTCTGGTCTCTGTTGCAAGACGAAGCAAAATCGGCGATTCGATCGCGGCGCATTGAATTTCCTCGATCCTCCATCTTCCCTCCGGGTGCTTCCATGGAGACAGACGAATCCGGGTCTCACTCCATGCTGGAGGACTGCTTCCAAGGCTGAAATGCAGATCGCGCTGCTCTTCAGCAGTTAGAGGTACCGCGACTCTCTGAAGGACACGCCCCTGATCATCCAGAAATAGTAGAGCAATGACGACGACTCCGCTTCCCTCGCCCCGGCCCCGGACCATAATACGCCACGCATCTGCATCGGGCAGATTCACGGGGGCATCAAACCGAAAATCTCTTGAGTCCTGCAGTTCGAGTTCAAGGCTTCCATCGACACATCTCCCTGCTGCCGGGAAGAGGGTACAGGGTTCCCGATGCAGGAGGTCGGGGCGATCTCCGGCGAGCCATGCCTGTAATCCCAACACCGCGGCAACTGCGCCGGAAACCAGGAACAGGATAATTGCGGCCATGACGAGTGCTTCACGGCTTCTGAAGCCTCGGGATGCCACCAGAATGGCGAAAACCGTAAAGGGAGTCAGAATCCACAGGCTTCTGAGGCTTGATGCCAGGATCACCAGCAAAAGAGAAAGCGCTGCCAACCAGGCGAGACGGCGTAAGCGCGGATTCGAATGGCGCAACGAAACCAGTGCAAAGTTCAGTCCCAGGAGGGCCGGCCCGATCACAGACACCGCATTGGGCAGAAACAGGCGTGTCGGCTCACCGAAACCAAGCACCCTCACCAGACCCCACGATAGCTGAATCCAGCAACCGAGGCTCAGGGCCTTCAACAGGCCGCTTTGCCAGAGTCCGGTTGGTAAAGAAGGCCAGGCTGCCAGGCCAGCGACAGCAGCCAGAGGCAAGAGCGCCATCGATAGCGTCTGGCCGGCAATGGCCGCCGGCGAATAACTCCGAAGGAGACCAAGGGCCGCACCCCCTAGCGTCACGAGCGTGAAGACAGCAAGTCCGAGAATTACCGATCGAGGAGCATCGAACACACGACGGCGGCCCCTGTCGCCTGCAAGGGCCGGCAGAAGTAGAAGAACAATGACCAGGATTCCGATTGCCTGAGCTATGAGGGAAGTGCGAAATTCCAGACCCACCGTCAGAAAAGGAATCAGGACGATTCCGGCGACCGCGTAATCAGCTCTCAGAGCCTTCATGCCCACTTTCCTGAATGTTTTTTCCAGTTCTTGGCTCGGAAGTGAGAAGTGATCCGGGTAATTTCTGGCAACATTCGCAGAGCATAACCCATTCCCCGGGTGAATGGCAGAGAATTGACGGACCTGAGAGCACCGGGATAAACCCGAACAGAACGTGGATTCACAGGTTCAGGACATATCCCTTCCAATTTCCGGGTTGCAGATCAGGTTCTGCAGACAGATCTGATCAGGACTGGAGGGCAATGCTGTGAGATCGGCGACTCCGGGCCGAAGACCCTGGAGGCACGTGGTGGTCTCGCGCCGCATGGAGGGAGGAGTAAGGGCCCGCGAAAAAATGACTTTCGCTTTTCGCATCCCATCTGCACCACATCTTCGGCTCGGGCTCAATCTGGAAATACTCAACGTAGGCAAGGCTACGCCTCCGATTTCCCTCAATCGC
>JANTFG010000198.1 GCA_024763555.1 Thermoanaerobaculales bacterium | reverse complement strand
TCTCATCAGATTCCTCCGTTTATTTGAGATGAACCTACCCTGAGCGATTCTGGCGGATGAGATGTGCCAAGTCCTTGAGGCTCTGGTGCTTGCAAAAGACGCAGGAATACTGGTGGTATGTCGAGGTCTTTTTGCAAGTGGCCAGAGTCCAAGGAGTTGGTGCAGATCGCCGGTGAGAATCGCCCAGATTAGGTTGAATACAAATCTCTCGTCTTGACGAGGAAATCCCCGGCCTCCCGACCGGGGTCCCTTTCTCTCGAAAGAACGAAACAGGATTCAGTGTTCTCGGCTCAATCGGCCGCTTCGACCTGCCGGAGCACCTCTCCCGAGGACAGGATGCTTCCCTCGACCTCCCCGCTCCCGCGGTGGCCGACGAACTCCCAGCAGTCCAGCAGCATTCTCTCGACCTGGACATCGTCTTCCTCATCCGCCTCGGCGCCCTCATTCCCATCCTCTTCCCGGGCTTCCTCGACGCTCTCGTTTTCATCCTCTTCCTCAGCCTCACCGACGGAGTCTTCCGCATCCACATCCCCGGCCTCATCCATATCCCCTTCGCCGACCATGGCCGAGATCTTTGCGGGCAGAACGCCCAGGGGCATTTCGAGGTAGAGGACGTTCCCGTTTTCGAGAACCTTGACCTCCCGTCGGCCCTCCGGAGTTCTCCATGCGGCAGAAAAAACCCGATGACCCCATTCTTCTTCCTGCTGGAGTCTGAGAATTTCGGCGCCCCCGGTCTCACTGAGGATCGTTTCCCGCACCCGGGAAGAAAGTTCATCCATACCGACAGCGACATCCTTCTCGGCCTGGACCCGATGGGTTTTCTCAATGAGAATCCTCCCAAAAGGATCGACATAACGTTCCCGGATCTCTCCCCCGGGCAGCCTGTCCTCGATCTCATACACGGCCAGGCGGACATGATCCGCTTCCTCCGGCTCGGCGCCAAGAAGTTTGGACGCGAGCGCTACGATTTCCGGAGACAGCTTCTTCGGCTTCATCTCCGTCTCGATATCCACCAGCGTCCCGTCCTCCAGCAGGGTGACTTCCTGATCCCCCTGTTTCGAATCAAACTCCGCCGAAAAGGTCCGGAGTCCGTTCTCCATCTCGGACTCGATGTCTTCGGCTCTGGCCCCTTGAGGGGCGAAATGCCCGAAGGCCTGCCGGACCGGGGCCGGAAGCTCAGCGATGCTGCCGATCCGGGTCGCCCCCTCGTCTCCACGATCCTCGTCGCCTCCACGGCAGGCCTGGACCGGCAGGCCCAGGGCCATGAAAAGCACCATCAACGTTGCAATACACCATTTCTTCATCATGAACCTCCCGAGTCTGCCGCCCTTGTTGATCGGATCGGAGACTACCGGACCTTTATGCCATCCCGGGATGAATTCCGCCTGTGCAGGAGATGACAGTCTTGTCATATTCCAGGTTTCCGGAAGGAATGGCAGGGGAATCTTGAACCACGGATTTCGCGGATTATTCTCAGGCAGGAATACAGAACACATGATCTCGCCAAGGACGCCAGGCTTCGCCAGGGTAGGCACTTCAACGCCTCTCTTCAGCCCTACCAGCTGATGGCCCCGGAGACCGCATAGACCCCCGGCGCCACCACGGGCAACAGGACGACATCGACCCGGCGTCGATGCTCTCGAGTGCCTCGCTTCACCACCCATTTCCCGATCCCGGCGCCGATCAGTGCCCCGGCGACCACGTCCGAGGACCAGTGGGCATCGAGATTGACCCGCTCCCATGCGACCAGACCGGCAAGGCCCCACATGCTTCCCTTGAGCCAGGGGTTTTTCGTATGGGCGGAGATCACCGAAGCGACGGCGAAGGCCTCAGTGGCCTCTCCCGAGGGGAATGACTGGTGCCCGGAAAATGGCTTGAGATATGCGGGCCCGAGATCCTCCAGCGGCCGCGCACGACCGACCACGACTTTCAGGGCCGGTGTGATCAGTCCGGCAGCGAGAATCGAAGCCTCAAAACCGTCCTCAGCGATTCTCTGCACCCGAGAGTTATGACGACTGTGTCCAACAATCCAGGTGACCCCGAGACCGGCCAGGGCGCCCCACTCTCCAAGGGGCCGAATCGCATTCGCAAAATCATCCGATCCCGAACTTCGCCTCTCCTGAATTCTACTGCGGATCTCCGTGTCGAGAAGGGCTGTACCGCCAACGGCCGTCAACCCGAGGCCGAGGTGATGCCAGTCATCCGAGGACATATGGGCAGGATGACGGAGGATCTCGGCCAGGTCTGCCCGAAGTCGCCGGGCAAAGTTTTTTTCGCTGTACTCCTGAACAGTGACAGCCTCAGGAGGAGTCGCCGTTGCCGGCGGGAGATCCGCCGCCGAGACTCTCACGGAAGTGAGGAGCACCATCGCCAGGAGGACCATACGAGCCCATTGGAAGCTACGCATCATGCTCTCGCTCCAATGATCTGAGCTTCAACCTGAGCAAAGCTCAGGAGGGACCTTGCCGGCCTGCAGGCCGCAGAGACAAAGTGCCTAAAACCACGCGGCGACTTCGCACGAAAGTAGACGCGGCATCTTGCCGCGTTCAAACGCCTCAGAAAGCGGCGGAACGCCGCTTCTACCATCGCAGCAACAGAAATTTGCCGGCTCTCAATCGTTGTGGGAGCCCGGCAGCGGAAGTGCCTGTCCGAAGGATCATTGTTCAAGGAGGGGATCTCGAGTCTGTTCACAACTCGAGTCTCGCCAGCCCCAATGAACCGACCCTGACATGCTGGTTACAGTCTGTTCATCACGCAAAGAGATCTGCTCAGAGAGCAAATTCGGAAACAGTCCGAAACACCTGCTCACCACACGATCGGAGGCCGCCTTCAGCTCAGGTCTCGAGAGACCGGGCAATCAGACCCGGGAGGTTTTCTTCCTCATTGTATACAGGGATGACCACGGAAAGACTGGGGCCCTCTTTCTCTGCGACTGTTCCTGTGGAAGCCGTTTCTTCAGGACCGGATCGCTCATGGGCAGTGGCCGACTCGATATGATTCGTATCTACCCTACTCATCCTGAGCACCTGAGCTTTCATCAAGAGTCGGACGACCGTCCTCCTGAACTGTTTCTCCTTTGCTGTTCTTGGCCACGGCTTCCTCCGAGCTTCCTCCCCTGGAATTCCACTCAACAAAGGCCAGCTTCCCTTCCTGCTCTTCGAAATCAGGGGAAGGGAGAAGTTTGCGAAATTTCCTCAGCACCTTCTTCTCCCCAAGATAGACAATCTTCGCCGAAGTTTCATTCGAGAAGAAATCAGGAAGGTCCCCGGCAAGGAGATTCCGCTTCGGGCCTTCGGCGACGGAAAAGCCGAACCCCAGCTCTCCAGGCTTGCCGAGAACAAAAATGTCGTCTCTCTTCAGAACCCAGCAGGCGGCATGGACGATGAAGTTATCCGAGATCACCGTCGTAGCCGCTCTGATGCCCCCCCGGTGTCTGCGAATGAAATCGCCAGGCGTCTTGTGGCTGATATCCCGGAGAGGAAGGATGAAATGAAAGGCAAGAAAAAGAGGAATCAGTCCTGCCGCGAACCAGGTCGGAGCTGAGCCTGTTTTCTTCCGGAAGGAGGTATTCAGGGCGAATCCGGCGGAAAGCAGAAGGGAAATAGCCAGAAGCACGGCACGCCATTGCCCAGGTTCATCATAGAGCTTCTCTTTCTGCAGCAGCACAGCGAGACCTCCGATGAGGAGCAGTCCGGACCACGCTCTCAAACCAATGAGCCAGGCTTTCCGGCCACCGGCGGCAAAGTAGGACTTCAGACCGAAAGCGGTCAAGACTGCAAAAGGAGGAAAAGCCGGCACGATGTAGGTCGGCAGCTTTCCGGAGGAAAGAGAAAAGAAAAGAAAGGTGGCGAAGAACCAGCACGCACAGAAAACCAGCACGGGGGCCTTCCGCCTCAGCTCCCGAAGCCCTCGAAACGCAGGAAAAAGCGTCAGCGTCCAGGGAAAGGCGCCGACGGCGAAGACCGGGATATAGTACCAGATGGGTTGGGGGTGCTGTCCTCTCGACGGGGAGAGGAATCGCTGAATATGCTCCGTCCAGAAGAAATACGGCCAGAAATCCGCGGAGCGGCCCGCAATCAGGAGGCTCCAGGGCAGACTGACGATGGCCGCAACGGCCCCCGGAATCAAGGCGAAGCCGAGGTATTTTCCCGGCGGCGTTTTCCTGATCAGAAGGAAAAGACCGATGGACAGCACCGGAACGGCCAGACTGATGAAACCCTTGATCAGAAAGGCCCCGCCGCAGAAGGCGCCGGCGAGGACGAGGAAGGCTCTCTGTCGGCCTTTTCTTTCCGCGGCCCAGGCCTCATAGAAACTGACCATCGTACCCGTGATCATCAATGTCAGCGGCCCGTCGAGAACCGCATAGATCGCTGTTCCGAAGAACTGCAGCGACGTCAGGAGTATCACTGCAGCGAGCAATGCCGTTGACCGCTCCTCCCTCAGGAGAAAAAGAACCAACAGCGCCGTCAATCCGGCCGCCAGGGCGGAACTCAGGCGAACTGCAAAGGCATTCTGACCAAAGACCTCCAGTGAAAGAGCATTGAGCCAGTATCCGAGAACCGGCTTCTCAAAATAGTCGAGGCCGTCGATTCTTGGAAGCACCCAGTCTCCGTGCTCGATCATCTCCCTTGGAATCTCGGCATAGCGGAACTCATCGCGGGTCACCATCGGGCGCTGTCCAAGGGGAAGCAGGTAAACCACCAGGAGGATGCCCAGGATGAGCAGAACAGGGTTCTTTGAAGGGTGCATCACGGACCTCCGCTGATGCAAAGGCTATGGGGGTATTCTGAATCTGAGATTTCCCTCAGCTTACAGTATTGTTAACTTGAACAGCCGTTGTAATAAATCGAAAATGCGCTCTCGGTGAAGCCTGCCCTGAATTCCCACCCCACAGCTCCAGCTCTCAACGCTCGCTCCGCCCCTGCCCGGGCGAAACTGCGTGTTCAACCTTCGTGTAAAGTCTGTCGGATTCATGACGAAATATTCATAATTGAGCATCAAATCACATGGGAACCGCGCTTCCATTCTTCACAGATCCACAAAAACCCGGTTTTCCCCACCGATCCACAGATCTGGGAGCAGATCGGGAGATTGATCTGGAGAGGATTTTGTAATGCTCCCTTTTCCGGAGCGGTATGATGACGCGGCCGCGGAGGTTTTGATGAAGGTTGTCGTTCTCGCCTATCACAATATTGGTTGCAGGGGCATCGAGGCCCTTCTGAAACACGGCTTCGAGATCCAGTCCGTCTTCACCCATCGGGACGATCCATCGGAGAATATCTGGTTCGACTCGGTGGCCGAAACCGCGGCGGCTGAAGGAATTCCGGTCTTTGCGCCTGATGATATCAACCACCCGATGTGGGTGCAGCGTATCCGGGAGATGGCGCCTGAGGCGATCTTCAGCTTCTACTACCGCGATCTTGTCGGCCCGGAGATCCTGGAAATCCCTGAAGCGGGCGCTTTTAACCTTCACGGATCCTATCTTCCGGCCTACCGCGGGCGGGCGCCGATCAACTGGGTGCTCGTCAATGGGGAGAGCGAGACCGGAGTCACCCTGCACGAGATGACGCCCCGGCCGGATGCGGGCGATATCGTGGCGCAGCGGAAGATCGAGATCTCAGGGGATGATACGGCGCTGAGCCTGCACCTCAAAGCGGCTGATGCGGCCCGGGTGCTCCTCGATGAGATTCTCCCGAAAATCAGGGAGGGATCCGCGCCCCGGACTCCCCAGGATGAATCGAAGGCAAGCTATTACCACGGCCGAGGTCCCGAGGACGGGAAGATCGACTGGTCTGATTCCGCTGAAGCCATCCGGAACCTCATCCGGGCCCTAACGAGACCCTATCCGGGGGCTTTCTCCCACCTGGTAGAGCGGAAGATCATCTTCTGGGAGGCCGAACTCTCTCCGGGCGAGGAGGGGGCTGCTCCCGGCAAGCTACTCTCCGCCGAACCCTTCCGGATCGCCTGCGGCGAGGGTGCTCTGGAAATCCGTTCCGGACAGCTCGAGGGCGGTGTCTTCATGAGCGGGACACAGCTGGCGAAGGAACTGCGAGTGGCGCCCGGGATGAGTTTTTCCGAGCCTCCCAGTGTGCGGATGGCTGCGAAACGCAAGAAGAAAGTCCTGATTCTGGGGATCAACGGATTCATCGGGAATCATCTGACCGAAAGGCTGCTTGAGAGCGGAAAATACGAGGTCCACGGCATGGATCTCAGCTCATCGAGTCTCGAACGTTTCGAAGGTCATCCGGATTTTCACTTTTTCGAGGGCGATATCTCCATCCACAGAGAGTGGATCGAGTACCACGTCAAGAAATGCGACATCATCCTGCCCCTGGTGGCCATCGCGACTCCCATCGAGTACACGAGAAACCCGCTGCGGGTCTTCGAACTGGATTTCGAGGAAAACCTGCGGGTGGTGCGTTACTGCGTCAAATATGATCGCCGGATCATCTTTCCCTCGACTTCCGAGGTCTACGGGATGAGCAGCGACGAGTCCTTCGATGAGGATCACTCAAAGCTCATCCTGGGACCGATCAACAAGCAGCGCTGGATCTACTCCTGCTCCAAACAGATGCTGGATCGGGTGATCTGGGCCTACGGCTCCAGGGGTGATCTCCGCTTCACATTATTCCGGCCCTTCAACTGGATGGGGCCGCGCCTGGATTCTCTGCAGTCGGC
>JANTFG010000197.1 GCA_024763555.1 Thermoanaerobaculales bacterium | reverse complement strand
ACGGGCGGCGCTGCAACCGGCAATTCGGGTCACGGGGTCAATGCGCTCGTCGAGAGTACGGTGATCGGGGTGAGCGTGTCGGACAATGGGGCGGACGGCATCCACCTCGCCTCTGGAGGTAACAACAACGCCATCAACTGTGCGGGCGGCAGCAACGGGGCGGCCAATATCAGCGGCTGTGCAGACGGCAACGGTTGCCACCAGAACTACCTGCCCTGAGGTCTGCGGTTAGATGGGCCGCCGAAAGTCGAGCGAAATTACATTCACAGATTCAACAGGGACTGGATGAAAAAATGGAAAATCAATATTTCTTCCGTCGGCGGCATTTGGAGGACATCATGGCTCAACTTCTGCGACCATTCGCGGTCTTGGTTCTCGCCGTGGTCACGGCGGCGACCGGTTTCGCCGCTGCACCTGGTACCGGAGCTATTTCCGGCACCGTGACCGCCACCGACCATACTGGCGTCCTTCCCGCGCCGGGTGTCACCGTGCAGATCCTGAACTCTCAGGGTGCTGTGGTCACCCAGGCGGTCTCCGGATCGACCGGAAAATACCTTTCCCCGGGGGTGCTTGGCAGCGGTATCTATCGGGCTCGGACCCGCAACATCGATGGTCTGATCGACGAGGCCTACGACGATCTGCCATGCCCGCCCTGTCACGTGCTGTCTTCCACACCCATCGGGGTGACCAACGGTCTGGTCACCACCGGCATCAACTTTGAGCTTGAGCCGGGCGGAATCATCAGCGGATCCATCACGGACGAGGATGATGCCTCGGCCCTGAGCGACATCCAGGTTCAGATTCACGCCGACAACGGCGAGCCGGCCATGACGATCACCAGTGATGCATCCGGGGCCTACCGGACTATTGCGGGCCTTCCGCTGGGCGACTACTACCTCCGGACCTTCAACACGCTGGGCTACTTCGACGAGCTTTATGACGGCCGATTGTGTGAGGAGTGCGATGTCACTGATGGCGACGCGGTGGTCGCCAATCCGGCCGTTCCTATCTCAGGGATTGATTTCGGACTTGGCCGCGGTGGTCTGATCAGCGGCAGTGTGACGGCCGCCGACGGGGGAGCGGCGGTTGCCGACAGGACGGTTTCCATCGTCGAAGCCACAGGTGCCCCGGTAGCTTCCGTCGACACTGACGCCGGTGGATCCTGGGTCAGTCCTGATCTTCTGCCCGCCGGCGACTATTTTGTGTATACCGCCGGCGATGACTGCTTCGTGGACGAGGTCTACGACGACATCCCCTGCAACGACTCGGAGTGTGATCCCACGGACGGCACGCCGGTCACGGTCGAGGACGGCAGCACGAGCCCTGAGGTCAACTTCGAGCTGGATGCGATGATCTCCGTTTCCGGACACGTGACGTGGGCGCTCAGTGGGAGTCCGTTGTCCGGCGTTCGGGTCAGGCTCTTCGACGTGCTCGGGAATCCTGTTGACGGGCTTGGCTTCAGCGACGCCGCGGGGTACTACGCCACTTGTGCGCCCCAGGAGGGGACCTACTTTGCCTTGGCGACCGATCCGGACTACCTCGACGAACTGTATGACGACATCCTGTGCGAGGGTGGCTGCACCTACACCAGCGGAACGCCCGTCACAGCTGTGGACGCTACGCCCACCACCGGCATCGATTTCGCCCTCGATCTGGGCGGAAGCGTCTCAGGGACCATTAGCGTGGCAGGCACGGGAGCACCGGCCTATGCCAGAGTTGATGTCGTGGACTCGTTGGGATATCGATGGGGTTTTGACAATACGAACGCTTCCGGCGCCTACCTGGTCAATGACCTCCCATCGGGTAGCTACTTTCTCATCGCCCGCAACTGGGATGGGTTCTACGATGAAGTCTGGCCTGATCTCTACTGTACCGGTGTTTGTGATCCGACAACAGGTACGGCGGTAACGGTGGCCATCGGCGCTGAAACGCAATTCATCGACTTCCAGTTGGAGACGGGAAATCAGATCTCCGGCGTGGTGACAGCGGCTGAAGATGGAACGCCTTTGGACTCTGTCACGCTTCGGGTCTATGACCTCAACGGTGATCATGCGACATCGGCCCACACTGACGTGACAGGGAATTACACCCTCGACGCGGCCCTGGTCGATGGATCCTATGTCATCCGGACCATCAGTCCGTCGACTCGAACTCACGAGTTCTTCAACAATGTCGTGACATTTCGAGACGGCCTCTGTGACCTTGGATGCGATATTTCCGGGGCGGCGCAGATCACGGTCAATGCCGGAGTTACGGTCAGTGGCGTTGATTTCTCTCTCGACCCCGGCCTCGCGCTGTCAGGCCTTGTTCGGGAAGCCGGCACCAACGCCGTTGTAGCGGACGCGATGGTCGAAGTTTTTGACTCCCTGGGCAATTCTTTGGCCACCAGACTGTGTGATGTGTCGAGTGGGGGATTCCAGATCCCCGGACTTCCCGACGGAATCTACTATCTGAGGTCTACTGGCGGGGTTGGCTTCATTGATGAGTTGTATGACGACATCCCCTGTGATGTCGGGTGCGATGTTATGACGGGAACACCGATTGTCATCGATGAGGCAAGCGGCGAACAGAACATCTCTGTGGATCTCCTGTATCTGCTTTTCGGGAACGGCTTCGAGTCCGGAAATACGAGTGGCTGGAGCAATACGAATCCCTGACCGGAAGACCATCGCTGAGTTCGACATCTGCCGATCACCAGCATCGATGGATTCTCGTGTCAGTCCCGGAGTCTGACCGACTTGGAGATTGTCAAGGGATGCCGTCCCCGGAAAACCCAGGGGCCACCTGGTGAATCGAGCCTGATGAGCCATTCCTTCCATAACGCCTGCGACGCAGGGGGTTCTTCTTTCATGACTCTTCCCGATCGTGACCATGAAGAGGGATGACCGGGAGCCCGCGTTTCTTCCGCCTTTCAATCAGGAAACGGGAAAACTCGCACCAGCTCTCAATCGCCTGGAGCTTTTCCGTAAAACTCAGTTTCCGGTAGGCCTTGAGCTGTGCCAGCCGTGCTCCTTCCCAGGTGCAGCTTTCCCAACGGATCATCTCCCGACGCGGATCTTCATCAGGAATCATGCGCTTCATCTTCTTCCGTCAGCCGACTCAAATTCTCCACATCGTCGAGATCTTTCGGTCTTCCAACCCCTTGTTTCATTTCAAGAAGCGTTTCAAGCGCCACGATCGGGACTGGGATTCCCGGCCCGATTTCCTCGACCATTGCTTTCTCGCGCTCTTTGTCGAAGTCAAAGGGCATCTCAGCAAAGACATCAAGTGGAGTTTCCCGATGTTCGTCGCTATGGAAAGGAAGAACAACCATCCCCTTTTCCTTACTCAAGCGTCGCCGCACGATCGGATCTCCAAATTCGCTCTCGTCAACCGGTACCAGGGGCCGAAAGCCCAGCCGGGCCAGGGCATGAAAGAGAGCCGTGACATTGTCGCGCTCAAGATCGATGACGAGATCGATATCAAAGGTTGCCCTTCCATAACCATGAGCATTGACAGCCAGACCGCCGACAACGAGGAAGCTGACGCCTTCCCGGTTCAGGGAGTCGAACACAGCTTCAATGGAGCTGTACCGCATACGACAACGATATCATATGAAAGGCAGGCCCATTCCGACACGGGCCCTTCAGCGCCGCCGAAGCGACCGAAGGGTCTTGGAAAACTCCCTCTCCATCTCCAAATGCCTCATCTTCGTATTGGGCTCCCGAAGCTCTGCTTCATGGTCGGGTTCTCTCTTCTGGACACAATTGATTCAAGAAAGAGGCCTAAAAGGACGGTCGCCATACCCGTGCTCGCCTTCTAGCTTATTGGACCACCTTTCCCTCAATATTCCCTAATTTGGGAAGCTCCTGTCCCGGGTTCACTTTTGCTTCTGACTCAGCTCAATAATGGCTGACCCCTGGCTGTGGTACTGCATTTCTTTCCGATGTTCGTCACAGTCGCGCTCATGTCCTGTTTTTTGACGTCGTCAGATCCAACGCAAGTCTGGAAAGGAAAGGTATTTAAGCTCCGCCGGCCAAGTATTGTGTCCGATTCTGCGACTCAACCGAGTGTTGGTTAGGGGTTCAATACCACCGGAAACTATTCTATTTAAAGGCGTTCTTTGGTCATATGGAACCTGGCTTGGATTTTGCTTTGTTGAACCCGACGAGGAGGCCAAGAATGAAATTCAAGATCACAGCAATCATCGCAATCACACTCATCTGTCTCTCGAACACCCCGGGCTGGAGCCAGTGCGAAGGCTATCTATTCGAGCAGGATCCCCCACCAGTTGTGACGGGAATGTCAACGAGCGACCCCGGATTTTCAATACTCTACTGGTCTTGGGGCGAATTCCCAACACGGAACGGCGGAAATGACCGCCCGTCCCTGCTGGATTCAAACGATGGAATCATGCTGACGAACTTGGAGTGGTCAAACGCCCAAACCTGCAGACAACCCGGCGAGATATCCCGAACAGCAGTCCTCTTCGAAAGCCTGGACCCAGAGGGCTTTGGGCGCTGGGCACTCGTCAACGTTGGAGGCACGAGCGGAGAGGGAGCAGACCTTGATGCGCTTCAAAGCCGCCTGGGCTACCGCTCCAGCAGGGCTCATCCCCTTCCAGTCCCCATTGTTGAGAACATCGAACTTTCAGGAGAGAGCCTGTTTGTCACCGTCCGCTGGCAAAACGAACCTGAGGCAGAGGCGGCGTCGGATCTCTTCGACTCAAACGGCAGACCCCTGTCCTCGGTCCGGGGTTGGGCGCTCTACATTATTAACGCCGCGGAGCCTACTCCTCGACCGTGGGACTGGAGTTTCGCTCCGGACCTTGAGGGAGATTCCGTGTCCGGTTATTCGACAGATACTTCAGCCACCATCATGCTCCCGCGAAGTCTCTGGCACAACCAGAGTATCAGCCTTGCACTTGCTCTTACTTTCGACGGTAATGGCGACGCCTCCGGCGAGAATCCTCTCTCGAAATCTGTCCACTCAAGATATCTTGGTCATCCCTCCCAATGGGTCGGTATCCCACCTGAGGGTAGCGAAGAACTCGTCCAGCTTGGTCGGGTGGCCCTGCGTTATAATGGCGGAAGAGTATTTGAATTGACATTTGAGCCGAAGGTAGAGATCAACGGTGTACATTACAGAGTTTCACTCCTCACAGAGGGTTATAATCCATATCTGTTAGAGTCACTGGATGGGGGCTTGGAATATTATGATGTTCAGATCCAGCTTCCCGTTTGGGCGGCCCGCCGGCAGCCCAGCCTGCTTGTGGAGATGCTGGACGCAGCGAATCACATTCTGGACAGCCGTGAAATTGCTGGAAAAGTCAAAGATCGCCTGATAACCCAGCTGAAATAATAGAAAAATGTCGGGGCCTGAAGGCCGGGTTTTCAAGGCCTCTTGCTGTCATCTGTTGTTCACCATCAGAATCTCGCAGGTAATTCATCAGGAGAACGAAGACCGGAAAGACTCATCATTTAAGCCTGTCCTGAATCGGGGAGGGGTGCGGGGCGGAGCTGTCCCAGGACAAGGGTTGGCACAATAGCGAAAGCTGCGATCATGTAATGGAGAAATACGGATTCGCATGCTCTTCCCAACAGATGTTCTTTTCAAGGCATTCGCCGGTTCAATCGTAATTCCTCTCCGCAGCCCGATTTGCGAGAATAGGTTGAAGGGGCCAATCATGGAGGATAAATGGAGTAACGGTGTCGGGTAGATACCGAACTGTGGTGATCTCTGCTGATTAATCCGTCCTGTGCGATCCGTTGCGATCTACTCAGGCGGGGACCGTCGGGGCTGCTCTTTCTTTTCAGGAAGCTGGCAACTGCTTCGGCCGCCGGCCGAAGGATCGGGCACGCCTCAGGTGGGCACCCCCAGTTTCGGAAGAATGAAATACTGCAGCCCGAAATAGACCGCCAGTACGAGAATCAGGGTCAGAATATCCTGCATGATTTTCTTCAGGCTCCTTTTCGCCACATCGGCCTCCGGATTCTACTATGGCCGGGAGATCTGATCGGTTACAGCTTCTCCTCGTCCGAGACATCCTCGACGTCGAGCTGAAACATCTTGTAGGAGAGATTCCCGCAGGACTCGCAGTACTTGCAGAGGCCGCCTCGGATTTCAGCAACCTTATCCTCGGGAACCACGGTAAAGACCAGGACCGAAGTTCTTGGGAAAGCCCCGGAGCCCAGTCTCATCCCGGATCGTCCCATGCCCAGGACTTCCGGCACCTCGGTATAGCCGGAAACACCGGCTTCCTTCAGCAGTACCTCGAGCTGGTCTCGGCAGGATTTGTTGACGACAATCAGCAGCATTTTCATTGGCAGTTCCTCTCATCATCACGCAGTCCCATCTTCCGAAAGATATACATGGCCGGACACCAGTGGGTGAAGGCCGACTGCAGGAGATTGGCCCCGACGAAGGCGGTGAAGATATACCAGTAGGGATGCACCCAGGCGCCGAGGGCGACGCTCAGGAGAATGACAAAGCCCGCCAGGGCTCTCAGGGCTTGGTTGACGCTCATTTCAGGAATTCCTTTCGCTGTGGCCTTTTGCTCAGTTGTTGTTGTGCTTGAGGATTCTTTCCGGTCCGACAGTCTTGAGATACATGAAGTAAAGCAGTGGAATGACCACCAGGGTCAGGGCCGTCGAGACGATGACTCCCGAGATCAGGGAGACCGCAAGACCCTGGAAGATGGGGTCGAGGTAGATGACCAGACCGCCGACGACGAGAGCCGCCGCCGTCAGGACGATCGGCCGGAA
>JANTFG010000196.1 GCA_024763555.1 Thermoanaerobaculales bacterium | reverse complement strand
CTTCCCAGTCCCGGAACAGGGCGGGGATCATCCGTCGATTGAAGATCCTTCAAGGCTCCCATCTCGATCTGTTCATCCGCTCCGTCACCCAGTGCAAGCCTCCAGGCATCGAGATTCCCGTTGAAACTGTACTCGGCCAGGGCGTCAAGCAGTCGAAAGGGACCGTAATCATCCATTCCGTCATAAACACTCGCCCCGTAACCCGGCTCGGTGCAGATCAGCATGTGGTCCGTCTCATACGTGTAGCTGTCGACAATACTGGTCCGCAGGATGATGTAGTCCTTTTCCGTGTCGGGAATCGGAATACTCTCGAACTGGTCGATAAATGTCCGGAGGTCCGTGCCGTGATCATCTTCGTTGGTCAGGAGGATCAATTTCAGGCCGCTCGGAAAATCAGCCAGCTTGGTGTCGGTGATATCGAAATCGAACCAGGGCGCCGAGGACAGGATAAAGACGTGTTCACCGTCGACGCCTCCCCAACCCTCGTTCCGGATGAGGTCCCATGCGAGGGAGGGAAGGAGCCCGGCGCCTGCGGAATGCCCAGACAGCCCGAATTTCGAGGTGTCAATCCGGTTGGGATAGCGGGTAGCAGCCGCGGTGAAGGCATCTTTCAGCTGGGCGCCGATCGTGTCGGGGTCGGTCCCGTATTCGGCACAGACGGAGACATAGCCTTGAGAGACGAAGAACCGAAGAAACTCGGTATAGGCGGAACAGGGGACATTCCAGCCGACCGCAAAAAACAGGGCCGGGGCGGCTGCGAGCTGATCCTCCGGATAATAGACTCTTACGGCATTGCTATAGCCGTTGCTGTCAACGCTGAAGTTCTCGGGCTCTGAGACGGTATGGTCTCCCCAGCTCCCGTAGCCGCTCTGGATCGCTTCGACCGGCCCCTGATGGGTGGCCGCCTGGCCGATCGCGGGCAGTATGATCAGGCAAGACGCGAGTGCCCGGAAAAGCCGAAGCCGCAGTCGCGAGCTGAAGCTTAAGGGGCCCAATAGATTGGCAACAGGTGGACGCGAGTTTTTCATAATTCGGAATCATACCGAATTATTGAGTCTGAGTCTGCGATGGGGATCACAATAACGCGCTCAGCCCTGATCTCAGAAACCGGACAGACCCGGCAATTCCACGGTCTCTCGCTTTGAGGTTTTCTCAGTCCCATACCGGGGTCCCAAGGCAGGAGCGGGAGCGGGAGCAGGAACCGAATCCGGGACTGGAGCGGAGGGCCGGAGCGGGAGCAGGAACCGCAGATCCGGAGCCGGGGCCGGCGCCGGGGTGGTCGTGGTTTTCTGAGCTGAGTGCGTGGGCCGGGCGCTGCATTGATGTCTGAAGCCGGAGTTGGGAGGCGGTGGCCGAAAGCTATGCGGTCGTGGGATGTTCCGACGACTTCGAGTGCGACTCTGCCGGCTCAGTTTCGCGCCTCGGGCGTCAGACCCGGTTTCGGAAGCTGGTTCGGCCGGGCTTCCCGTTTCGGCCCGGATCCCGGGACCTCCTCTCTCAAATCCTCCTTGACAGAGACGTGCTCTCAGGCGAGGATATGGGACCTTGAATTGGAGGATTCGATGAAACGAGCAATTCTTTTTCTATCCCTCGGTCTCTTCATCCTGACAGCTTCGGCCCAGGCAGCCGATGTGACGAAGTACGGTCAGGGCGTCAGCCTTGACAAAGCCACCCCGGTGGCGGAGCTCCTGGCCCACCCGGGTGAGTACATGGGCAAGACTGTCCGGGTTGACGGTCTGATTACGGCGGGCTGCAAGAAGCGTGGCTGCTGGATCCAGATCAGTGACGATAAGGGCAATGGTGTTCGGGTCAAGGTGGAGGACGGGGTCATCGTTTTTCCCCCGACATCCATCGGTCACAACGCTTCTGCCGAGGGTGTTTTTAGCGGCATTCCCAGGGCCGCAGTCGAGAAGAAACACAAAGAGCAGGAAGGTGAGAAGCACGAGGCCTGTGATGCGAAGCCTTCCGGTGAGATGATCTACTTCATCCAGGGAACCGGCGCGTTGATCGAGTCCTGAGCCGGGAAAACTCTATGAAAATCCGGAGGACGATCATCGTCCTGCATCGGGATATCGGCTATTTCTTTGCCGCGCTGACCGTCGTCTATGCCATATCGGGCATCGCCGTCAACCACGTCGATGACTGGAATCCCAACTACATCGTCACGCATCAGAGCCGGGAGCTGGGAAGCCTCGAAGGTGTGGTTCCGGAGAAGCTGGGCGAGGAAATTCTCGCCCGGATGGGGATCGATGAGAGGCCGAAGGCGGCGGTGCCGATGTCGGAGAAGGAGTTTCGGATCTTCCTGAAGGATCGGACCCTGTCCGTCAGTCTTCCCGGGGGTCATCTGGTCGACGAACAGATTCGACGCCGGCCTTTCTTCTTCCACCTCAACGTGCTGCACCTCAATCATGCAAAGGGTCTCTGGACATGGTACGCGGACATCTATGCCCTCGGCCTGTTGATCCTCGCCCTGACGGGGATCTTCATTATCCCTGGGAAAAAGGGGCTCGGGGGCAGGGGCCGCATCCTGCTGATCCTCGGCTTCGTCGTTCCGGCCGTCTTTCTCCTGCTGACGCTGTTGTAGTTCGCCTGTCTGAACGGCGATTCCGTTCGGCGGGCTCAGTCTTCATTCATCATGCGGAGATAGGTCTCCTCGAGTTCCGGACGCTCCAGGATAAGGGCGCTATCCCGAGTTCTGCCGGAGCTGGAGCCGCGAACCGGAACCGCAAGCCGGATGCCGCGCCCGAAGCGCGAGGCTGAGCCGGTAGAGTCACGCTCGAAATGGTCGAAATTTCCACGACCGCATAGCTTTCGGCCACAACCTCCCAGCTCCGGCCCCGGACATCGATGCGGCGCCCGGCCCACGTACTCAGCTGAGAGAACCACGGCCGCCCCGGCTCCTGCTCCCTGCTCGGGCCCCGGCCCCGGGTTCGGCTCCGGCATCGGCTCCGGATGTGCGGCTCCGGCCCCCCGCTCCGGCTCCGGCATCGGCACCCGCTCCTGTCCCTGCTCCTGCTCCCCGCTCCGGCCCCGGCCCCGGAATCCGCTCCTGCTCCCGCCACTGCTCCGGGCCCACTCCGGCCGATTCTCCCTGGGAAAGTAGCCCCGCTGAGGACGGCTCAGGGCCGGTGAGAATTCACCCGATATGTCACAACCATGTCAGCCGGCTGTTGACGCCGATCAATGACAATCGGAGAAGGATGGGCGACACTCGCCGGGTGGAGGGCCTATGAAGCTCGGTCCCGTGGTCAAAGCTCGACGCTCATCACAGATCATCCTCACATTGGTCGTTGGAGTCATCGGAGTGCAGTTTACGCTGTGGATCAGGGCTCACCTCGCGGGGCGGATGCCGACCGTCAGTCGCCCACCGGGTGCGGAGGGTTTTCTGCCCATCGATGGAATGATGGCGACGCGTCATCTGCTCCATACCGGGCAAATCGATCCGGTGCATCCCGCGGCGCTGGCCATCTTCCTCGCGATCATCGCCATGTCCATCATCGTCGCCAAGAGTTTCTGCTCCCACCTCTGCCCCGTCGGCCTGATTTCGGAATGGCTGGGGCGCCTGGGGATCCGGCTGACCGGGACGAGCCTCAGTCTTCCAAAATGGCTGGATATCCCCCTCAGGAGCCTGAAATTCCTGATCCTCGGTTTCTTCGGCTGGGCGGTCTGGTTTGCCCTGAGCCCCCAGGGAGTCGCGGATTTTCTTGACAGCCCCTATGCCCGGATTGTCGACGCCAAGATGTGGAAGTTTTTTGCGCCCCCTTCTCATACGACCATCGCCGTTCTCGGGGTTCTCATCGTGGCCTCGATTTTCATCCGGGACTTCTGGTGCCGCTACCTCTGCCCCTACGGTGCTCTTCTCGGGGTCTTCGGCCGATTTGCCCTCTTCAAGGTGACGAGAAACGCCGATATCTGCACGGACTGCCGCGGCTGTACGGCGGTCTGCCCGGCTCGGATCAAGGTTCACCAGCTTCAGCGGGTTTCCTCGATTGAGTGCACGAGTTGCCAGGATTGCGTCATGGCCTGCCCGGTCGAGGGCTGCCTTACCGTCCGGGCGCCTTCGTTGCTGGGAGGATGGAAATCCTGGCTCAGGCCGGTCGCCGTGGTTGCGATTGCGGTCGGCATCTGGTGTGCGGTCGTTCTGGGTTTCCGTGTGACGGGGCATTGGCGGAACCATATTTCCGAACAGGAATACCACCGGCGGATTCGGGAAATGGATTCCCCGCTGTACACGCACGTCGGGGGCATGGCCCCGAAAGAAGATCAGGAAGACAGTTCGGCTCTCCAGTAGGCAAGAAGATCGGAGAGGGTCTGCTCGAGCGGGATCTTGGCTTTCCAGCCTGTATCTCGCTCGAAATGAGTCGGATCGCCGATGATGACGGGAATCTCGCCGGGACGCAGGCGGGAGGGATCAACCTCGACCCTGATCTCGACCTCGCTGAGTCCGAGAAGGGTCTGGAGAATACTCTCGATTTTTGTCGGCCGACCGGAGCAGATGTTGTAGGCCTCGCCCGGATTGCCCTTGAGGGAGGCCAGGCGCCAGGCACGGACGACATCACGGACGTCGGAAAAGTCGCGGGCGACGGAGAGGTCGCCGACCCGCATCAGGGACGGGCGACGGCCGGTCTCGATCTCCGCGATCTGGTGGGCGAAGTCCGAGGCGACGAAATGTGGCGGGCGTCCCGGGCCGGTGTGATTGAAGAGGCGAAGACGGATGGTCGGCATTCCAAATGTATCGAAGTACTGGCGGGCCTGGAGATCCTGGGTCGCCTTTGAGAGGGCGTAGGGAGAAAGGGGGCGCAGGGGAGCGGACTCGGGGATCGGGCGTCCTCCGTGCCCTTCCCGACCGTAGATCTCGCCTGATGAGGCAATGATGACCCTGGGCATCCCGGGCATGCGGCGGAGGGCCTCGAGCAGATTGAGCTGACCGAGGATATTGCTCTCGTAGATGAGGGCGGGGTTCTCCCAGGACTGAGCGACCGAGGATGCAGCGGCAAGGTGGAAGACGATATTCGGCCGGGTCTCCTCGATGATTGACCGGACGGAAGCGGCATCGCGGAGTTCCACGGGAATGACCCGTAGGCCGGGCCTCTCGGTTGGCCATTTCTCCTTCGGGGCGCTCTCCCAGACCAGGGCGATGATCTCCTCGGAAGGATCTTCTTTGAGGAGATGTTTGATGAGATAGGAGGCAACGAAGCCATCGGCGCCCGTGATCAGTCGGCGCATCGTGCCTCCATGTAGCGGCGCAGTCCATCCTGCCAGGAGGGCATGGGTCGGCTGAGGGCGGCTTCCAGTTTGGAGTTATCCAGCACGGACCAGGCGGGACGTGGTGCCGGGCGGGGGAATTCATCCGTTCCGACGGCCTCCACCGGGATCTGCGAGCCCAGTAATCTCAGGATTTCGCGGGCAAAACCGAACCAGCTGATCCGGCCGGAGTTGACGCCGTGATAGATCCCGCGGGCCTCCGGGACTGCAGCGAGATCCAGCAGCGCCGCTGCAAGATCATCGCAGAAGGTCGGAGAACCCACCTGGTCGGAAACAACGCGAAGTTTCTCCGCCCCGGAGTCCACCTGCCGGCAGATGGCCTCGACGAAGTTCTTTCCCCCGAGCCCATAGAGCCAGGCCGTGCGGACGATGAGATGATCCCTGATGCGGGCGGCGGCTCTCTCACCCTCCAGCTTGGTCCGGCCGTAGGCGCTGATGGGCCCGACCTGCTCGTCTTCTCGATAGGGTTGCTCGGCACCTCCGTCAAAGACGTAGTCCGTCGAGACGTGGACGAGACGCAGGTGATGGCGCGCGCAGGAATCTGCAAGATATCCGACTGCCTCGGCGTTGACCCGTCGTGCTTCCTCCTCCCGGCTCTCGCAGAGGTCGACTGCGGTAAAGGCCGCGCAGTTGATCAGGGTATCTGAATCAGAAGCACCAACCCAGTCATCGACAGCTTTCGCATCAGAGATATCCATGCGGTCGATATCGACGCCGGCGAAAGCGATTTTCCGCCGTCTGCACAGCTTCTCCAGCGCCCGACCGAGCTGCCCCTGATTTCCGGTGATCAGCACTTTCTTCACGACAGCACCCCCGTCGGGATGGTATCAGGGAAAGCGTATTTTCGGTGATGGAATAGCAGGGAAGGCGTATGCTGTTTTCCGAGGGGAGAGGTGAGTATGAGTACGGAAAACAGAAACCTGGAAACCCTGGGAAAAAACGGTGCGGGTATTCCCCGAGACAATGAGAGGGCAATTGTCGCCCGGGTTGCCGACCACATGCGGGCTATCATGGGCGAACTGGAGATGGATCCCGCCGATCCCAATTACGCCGAGACTCCCGAACGCGTCGCGAAGATGTACCTGGAGATGTTCCATGGGCTCTTCGAGGGCTCGGAGCCGAAGGTGACCACCTTCCCCAACGATGAGGGCTACGACCACATGGTCATCGAACGGGAAATTCCCTTCTACTCGATGTGCGCCCATCATTTCGTTCCCTTCTACGGGCATGCCCACATCGGTTATATCCCCAACGACACCATTGTCGGCCTGTCGAAGCTGCCGCGTGTCCTCGAGTTCTATGCCAAACGCCCGCAGCTCCAGGAGCGCCTGACGAAACAGGTGGCCGAGTATCTCTGGACCCATCTCAAACCCCGCGGCGTCATGGTGGTTATCGAGGCCCGCCATCTCTGTGTCGAGATGCGGGGCGTCAAGAAGCCCGGCGCCCTGACGACGACCTCGGCCATCCGGGGCTGTTTTTCCGACCGCAAGGTCCGGGAGGAATTCCTCGCGCTGATCCGTCGGCAGACGGGCTGGTAGGGGAGAGCGGGGGAAGGGCCAGGAGCCGGAGCAGAAGCCGGTGGGGTCGTGGTTCTTTGGGCGGAATACGTGGGCCGAG
>JANTFG010000195.1 GCA_024763555.1 Thermoanaerobaculales bacterium | reverse complement strand
CCAAAACACAAATCACAGGACGCACGACGCAAAGTCCCTCACCGGGTGGGTGGTGTGTTCTGGGGTCGTCGGTCCTTTTGTCCGATCCCGAAGGGAGATGGCCGCTGATTGATGTCTTTGCTGGAGGAGAACTCGTTCTCCGACAGTGGAGCCTCTGTCAGCGTTGACTGCGATGCAGGCTCAGGACCGACGAGCCGCCCTCTGCGTCCTCCGCGTACTCTGCGTGAAACTGTGTTCTGCCTTCATGCCTTTGGACGGGAGGGGGCCTTTGCGATCTTGGCGATCTTTGCGTGAGAATGTGTTCATTCCTTCGGGCGGGCGGGCGGATCCGCGTACTTTGCGAGAAAATGTCCCTTCACCCTTGGGCGGGAGGAGAGCGTGCTTCCCGACGCCTTCCCTTCGCGCCGGCAGGCCGTGAAGCGGCCGTCTCCACTGGAGCACTTCGCCTCAATACTAAGCACATCGCAGATACCTCCCAAGGACCTCAACTTTGCCCCGCTCGGCTCTCCGCGCTATGATGTCGCCCATGAAGAGATCGTCGATTTTGTTGCTGCTCCTGACCCTGCTCCCGATATCCGCGCCGGCTGCCGGGAAGGACGAGCATCACTGCCTCTGGAAGGCGGTTTCACCCGAGGGCGGAGTCGTCTACCTGCTGGGATCCGTTCACGTTCTTCCGAAGAGCGCCTACCCCCTGGCAGCACCGATTGAATCCGCCTTCAAAGAGTCCGCGACCATTGCCTTCGAGGTCGATTTCGAGGCGATGAAGACTTCCGGACCCGCCATCTTCCAGGCCGGTTCCCTCCCGGCGGGCAACAGGCTTGAGCAGGTTCTCTCTCCCGACACCCGAAAGGTTCTGGAGACCTACCTTCAGGAGGAAGGACTCAGCCTCTCGAGTTTTGAAATGATGCGCCCCTGGATGGCGGCTTTAAGCCTGACGGCTCTGGAACTCATCAAGATGGGCTACTCACCGGAGGCGGGAGTCGATATCACCCTGGCGCAAAGAGCCTCCGAGGAGGGCAAGACCATCATCGGCCTGGAGACCGCCGAAGATCAGGTTTCCCTCTTTTCCCAGTTGAGCGATGCCCAAAGCGAGGCATTTCTCCGTTATACCATCCGAGATCTGAGAACACTGAAGAAACAGCTCGATGCAATCATCACCGCCTGGAAACACGGCGACACGCTGAAACTCAGAGAGATCCTGGGAAAGGCATTCCAGGATGAGCCCGAGGTACTGCGGCGCTTTGTCACCGACCGGAACAATAAGTGGATGCCAAAAATCATCTCTCTCTTCGGAAACACGAAACCCTCGATGGTCGTCGTCGGCACGCTTCACCTCGTCGGAAAAGAGGGAATTCTCGAGCAACTCCGAAAGGCCGGCTACCGTATTGAACAACTCTGAAGTCCATGTCTGAGAAACAAGGGATTCCCGACCAGGACCGAAAGGAATTTCAGCCGAAGGCTCGCGGCGAGAGCGGACGACGCTGCCGTTCCCTCATCTGTGACTCCTACCGCGAATTCAGGCGACGCTGGCGCTGCCTTCTCCGACAGTGGCGAAACCCCGAGGTCAGCTTTTTCTACGCTCCAGCCTATAACGCCACGGTTGCGGGAATTCCTTTCGACCCCGAAAAGGGTCAACGGATCCTCGCATTCCTCGCCGACGAGGGTCTTGCGGACGAAAGCGACATCCTCCGTCCCCGTCCGGCAACCATCAGGACCCTGCTCCGTGTGCACACTCCGGACTATCTTCGCAGCCTGGAGAATGAAGAGGTCCTCTCGAGGATTCTGGGGGTTTCCCTTTCGGCGAAGGAGATCGAGGATGTGCTCAGTATGGAGCGGCTGATGACCGGCGGGACCTGTGCGGCCGCAAGGCTGGCGCATCGGAACGGCAAAGTCGCCGTCAACCTCGGAGGAGGCTTTCACCATGCTTTCCGAGCCTCGGGAATGGGTTTCTGCCTTGTCAATGACGTTGCGGTCGCCATCGCCCGGCTGAGAGCTTCCGGATCGAAGGCCCGGATTCTCATCGTCGATCTCGACCTGCACGACGGCAATGGAACACGGGAGATCTTCTCGGAGGATCCGACGGTCCACACCTTTTCCATCCACAATGAAAACTGGGGAGACACCCGGGCCATCGCCTCAACCTCCATCGCCCTGGGCGCCGATGTCGATGACGATCTCTTCCTCCGCACTCTGAAATCGAGTCTGCCGGCAGTGCTTGAGGCCTTTCAACCCGAGATGGTTTTTTATCTTGCCGGGACTGATGGCGCCGCGGACGACCAGCTGGGAAACTGGCGGCTCAGTCCCGAATGTCTCCTCGAGCGCGACTCCTTTGTCTTCAGTCTCTTTCGCCGAAAAAAACAGAAACTCCCGATGGTTGTTGTTCTGGCAGGCGGTTACGGCAAGAAATCGTGGCGCTACACCGCACGATTCCTCGCCCTGGCAACTTCCGGGCGTCACATCGAACCCCCTCTCACCGAGGAGCTGACCCTGACGGCCTTTCGACGAATCATGAGAAATATGGACCCATCGGACCTCTCCTCGGACGGAAATGCCTACAGCTGGTCGCTCAGCGAAGAAGATCTCGTCGGGATCATCCCGGGCTTCCCCAGCCATTCACGCTTTCTGGATCATTTCTCACGACACGGGATCGAACTTGCCCTGGAGAAATTCGGCATCTTCAATAAACTCCGTCTCGAGGGCTACAGGCACCCGGTCCTCGAACTCGACCTTGGATCCGAATTCGGACAGACCCTCCGGATCTTCTCGGCTTCCGACCACCGGGAACTGCTGGTGGAACTCAGGGTCAGCCGAAATCGGAGACTCATGCCGGGCCTGGAGGTCATCACCGTCGAATGGCTCCTGCTGCAGAATCCCCGAAGGGAGTTCGGACCATTCCGCAGACCCCTTCCCGGACAGAAACATCCCGGACTCGGGATGCTCCGGGACATCCTCGGCTTCCTCGTGATGCTCGGGGAAGCTCTCCAGCTCGACGGGATCCACTACGTTCCCTCCACCTATCATGTCGCTGCCCAGAGCCGCGGATTCGTCTACTTTCTCAGGCCCGAAGACGAGGCGCTCTTTCAGGCCCTCGAGGAGCTGCTCGGCGAGTACCCGCTCGCCCAGGCGAGTCGCTGGGTCGACGAAGGCCGGATTCTCGACGCCGAGGGTGAGGTTTTTCACTGGGAGGGCGCCCCGATGGTCCTCCCATCCTCAGAGGCAATGCAACACAGGATCAGCGGGCCCGGGTATGATGAGGCCGTCAGGCAGGCACGGGCCGACTTCAGTTTTAAGCTCGTGCCGGATGCCGGGAGCGAGACATGAAGAAAAGATTCAAGCACGCGCTGGTCATCGGCGCCTCCTCGGGCATCGGAGCGGCCCTTGTTCGTCAACTCGCCTCTGAAGGCTGCCGGGTTGCCGCCCTCGCCCGGCGCGAAGACAAACTCAGGGAGCTAACCCGGGATGCGGGAGAAGATCAGGTCATCACCCGGGTTCATGACGTCACCGCGATCGACGAAGTTCCTGCACTTTTTCAGGAAATCGCCCGGGATCTCGGAGGCCTGGACCTCGTGATCTATGCTGCCGGAATCATGCGCCCGGTCGCCTTCGACGAGTTCAATACCGAAGCCGATCTCGAGATGATCCGGACCAACTACGAAGGGGCTGTCGCCTGGCTCAATCCCGCCGCAGAGAGGTTCGGCGCAGTCGGTCGCGGCTGTATCGTCGGAATCGGATCGGTCGCCGGGGATCGGGGGCGGTCGGGAAACCCCGCCTACGGAAGCTCCAAGGCCGCGCTGGACACCTATCTCGAAGCACTCCGGAATCGTATCGCCCGCAAAGGTGTCCGTGTGGTCACGATCAAACCCGGATTCGTCGATACGGAGATGATTGCCGGAATTCCAGGGCTCTTCTGGGTCATCTCGCCCGAAAAAGCGGCGCGGATCATCCTGAAGAAGGCGTCACGCGGCGTCCGGGAGGCCTATGTCCCGGCCAGGTGGCGACTGGTCATGGCGATCATCCGCCGGATTCCTTCCTTCATATTCCGGCACCTCAAGGTCTGAAGATGCTGCCCGCAAGTCGACTGGAATGGATCCAGGGTTGGGGCGAATCCCAGGGCGCCGCCGCATACCTTTTCAGGCCCTCCACCATCGGGAATCTCCAGGACTGCCTGCAGCTGGCCCGGGACAAAAAGATCTCTCTGGTGTCCCGAGGCTCCGGATGTTCCTACGGAGACGCCGCCTTGCTGCCGGAGGGCATCTGCCTCAATTTCTCCCGCATGCAGCGAATTCTTGCCTGGGACCCTTCAACGGGAATCATCGACGTGGAGCCCGGAGTCAGCCTTCGTCGCCTCTGGCGATATGTTCTCGGCGACGGCTGGTGGCCTCCCGTCGTCACCGGGACGATGGAGCCGACCGTCGGCGGTTGTCTGTCCATGAACGTCCACGGAAAGAATAACTGGGTCCGGGGCACCTTCTCCGAACACTGTGTCGAGTTCGATCTGCTGCAGGCGGACGGAAGCCTGAGAACCATCCGGAGGGAGGAGGAGCCGGAGCTGTTCAATGCGGTCGCCGGTTCCTTCGGGATGCTGGGCATCGTGACCAGAATGCGATTGAAGATGAAGAGAGTGGCCTCCGGGATGCTCGAGGTCCGTGCCGTCTCGGCCCCGGATTTGGAGACCATGCTCCGACTGACCGATGAAGCCAAAGATCAGTGGGAATACGTGGTCGCATGGATCGACGCCTTTCCGGGCGGAAAAAAGCTGGGGCGCGGTCTCCTTCATTTCGGCCGGCATCTTGAAAAAGGCGAAGAGCCCCGCCCGGAGCAGAGCCTCAGGATCGAGAATCAGGACCTCCCGGAGGAACTCTTCCACATCCTCCCAAAGTCCTCGATGTGGCGCCTCCTCAAACCATGGACCAACAGAGTCGGGATGTCATGGATCAATCGTCTCAAGTACCTCGCGGGCGCGACCATCGGAGAGAACGCCCTGTATCAGCAGAGCCTGGCGGAATTCTCATTCCTGCTGGATTACGTACCGAACTGGAAGAAGATCTACTCTCCCGGCGGTCTCATCCAGCACCAGAGTTTTGTTCCGGTCAATCAGGCCGAAGATGTGTTCAGACGACAGCTGGAGCTCTGCCGGAAGATGCGGCTTCCTTCTTTCCTGGCCGTCCTGAAACGGCATCGCCCGGATGATTGCCTGATGGGACATGGACTGGACGGCTTTTCGCTGGCACTTGATTTTCCCGTCCGGGCCGGGAAACGGGAGCGCCTCTGGAAACTGGTCGCCGCCATGGGCGAAATGGTTGTGGAGGCGGGAGGCCGTTTCTATCCTGCCAAAGACGCCGCCCTGCCCGGGGAGATCTACCGAAGTACCTTCCAGGACGGCCAGATCGAGAAGTTTCTGAGCATCAAGCAGGAGATGGATCCGGAGATGAGGCTCCGAAGCCTCCTTGCGGAACGGCTGCTGGGGATCGGATGAATTCCCGCACGCTCTTCGTGGTTTTGTGTCTCCTGAGCCTCCTCGTTCCAGCCGCCGATGCCCGGGCAACTGAGCTTCACTTCTTTGCCGAGAATTCGAAGGGGCGGGAGGTCGCGGCACAAACCCCGGATACACCGGTCAACCCGGCCTCGGTGATCAAGGTCGCCACCAGCATGATGGCCCTGGAACGTCTCGGACCCGACCACCGCTATGCCACGACCCTCTCATGCAGCGGTCCATGTACCGTTGAGGAAGGCCTACTTTCCGGAGATCTGATCCTCGAGGGCGGAGGCGATCCGGATTTTCAGGCGGAGAACGCCTGGCTCTTCTCCCGGGCCCTCGAGGAGATGGGCGTCAGGGAGCTTTCCGGCGATCTCCGCATCAAGGGCCTCTTCTGGATGGGCTGGGAACACGGGATCCGCAAGAGGGAAGTGGTACCGGCAAGAAGAAACCGCCTGATGGGCGGACGTCTCCTGAAGGCCTGGGACTCATGTCGCTGGAGCCATGTTGAAGAGAGCAGCTGGGAAGAGGCCGCTCCCCGGCACGGCTGGGATCCGGCGGATCGACCATCCCTGAAGATCAGGGGCCGGATCATTTCAGACGAGAAGGATGTCGAAGGAACGACACCTCTGTTCCGGCATCTCTCCAATCCTTTTTCCGTCATCCTCAAGCGATTCAACACCTTTTCCAATAATGACATCATCAGGATCGCCGAGCCGCTCGGGGGCGCCCGGGCGCTCGAGGCTTTTCTCAGGGTCTTGCTTGCAGGAACCCGGGGAGAAATCCGAGTCTCCGCCGCCTCCGGCGAGGGCCTCAACCGGCTGACGCCCCGACAGATCGTTCATCTTCTCCGGGCCTTCGAAGCCATGTGCGAGAAACACAACCTCAGCCTCTCCGACCTCCTGCCGCTTCCAGGATGTGACCCGGGCCCGACTCCCAGGATGTTCCCGAGACTCGCCTCCGGTCCCGGCGCCCGAACGGCGGTCATCAAGACCGGGACCCTCAGTACGACCGACGGCGGCGTCGCGGTTCTAAGCGGTTTTTTCGAGCTTGCCTCCACTCGGGAGCGCATCGCCTTCTGCGTCGCCGCCCCGCGCGCTGGAGGCGCCCTGAGGCAATGGAGGAAAAAGGAGGAGAGCTGGCTTCTCGCCCTTGAGAAGAAACTCGGAGGCGCCGGGGCTTTTCCCTGCGGCGCCGCTCTCCCCTTCTCCGACAGTTTCGCCCGTGTCGAGAAGATGATCCCGCAACTAAGGGTCCGCGCAAAAATTACTTCCTGTTTAGCGCGCCCAGATATGCTTCAGATTTGGATTGGGCGATTGATGGAAAGCGGAGGCGTAGCCTTGCCTACGTTGAGTATTTCCAGATTGAGCCCGAGCCGAAGATGTGGTGCAGATGGGATGCGAAAAGCGGCAGTAATT
>JANTFG010000194.1 GCA_024763555.1 Thermoanaerobaculales bacterium | reverse complement strand
GCCGGACAGGCCGGTCCCGTACCAGAGGCACATCTCAAGGCCTGGCTGGCCAATGGACAGCTGTCGCCACAGACTCTGGTCTGGAAGGCGGGCATGCAGCAATGGCTTCCGGCGGCCTCGATCCCGGAACTCTGGAGCTAGCAACCCGCTCTTCTCATTCCTCCTCCCGGAGCCTTCCTCCGGAAAGGCGCATTCGACGAGCACTCTCTCCCGCAGCTCCTGGCTCGTGGCTGACCTCGATGAGGGTTGCCCCAGTTTCGGCGATTTCGTCATCAATGAGCCGCCGCATCCTCCCGCGGATATCTGCCGGCAGGTGCACCAGGGGTTCGTCAAGCAGGAGGATCGGCGCCCGTGGGGCCAGAGCGCGGGCCAGGGCGACCCGCCTGGCCTGTCCTCCCGAGAGCCCCGAGGGTTTTCGCTCGGCCAGGGTCTCGAGTTCAACGGCTTCAAGAAGCTCCTTCGTTCTTTTCCGACGGGTCTCTTCAGATCCTCCCGGGAGGGCGAAAGCAATATTCTCCGCGACCGAGAGGTGTGGAAAGAGTGCAGGATTCTGAAAAACCATCGAGATCCCTCTTTGATGTGCATCGAGACACCAGTCCGGTCGGGACACCTCTCTGCCTCCGAGCAGAATCCGCCCGGCCGAGGGAAAATCCAGGCCGGCGATCAGTCGCAGGAGGGTCGTCTTGCCGCTCCCGGAATCCCCGCTCAGAAAAAGTCGGGCGCCCGGCGCCAGCTTCAGATCGAGGCCATCGAGTACGCGGGTGTGGCCGAATGAAAAGCTGAGCCCTGAAATTTCGATCATAAAGGACCCTTTCGTCGAAGCAGGCAGACGGCGATGGCGCCGGCGCCCAGGCAGATGGCGGCCAGGATCAGGCCCAGTGCGGCCACCTGGGCCGTGGCACCGTAATGAAGGGCGTTGTACAGCCGGACACTGAGCGTCATTCGTCCGGGCGGAAGCACCATGAGGCTCGCCCCGATCTCGGTCAGACTGAAGGCGAAGACCATCGCGGCCGATGCGCCCAGGGCGGGCAGGGCCAGGGGAATCCCGATGTGGATCCAGGCCATCAGGCGGCTTTCCCGGAACAAAGCTAGAGCATCGAAGGAATCGCGATCAAAGAAGGAAGACCAGGCCAGCAACACGAGGATCGCCACCGCGGCAAAGCGGCTTGACAGTGCCCCGACAGGCAAAAAGGCTCTCAACACGCCGCTGTCCGGCGCCACGATCATCGCCAGGCGGCTCCAACCGATCCCGATCAGGGACGCCGGCAGGGCAAGAGGAAGGAGAGCAATCATCGCCATGCCGGGTTGTGTTGCCCTCTTCCGGAAGATCCCGCTCAGGAAGACGGCAGGGATCAGGGCAAGCAGTGCAGCGGTCGACGAAAGCAAGATGCTGTAGAGAATTTCCGCCCGGCTGTCCCTCAGACTCTGAGCGAGTACCCTCCAGCTCCCGCATTCGCCGCCAAGCATCACAAGGGGAACGAGGAGCTGAATCGCCAGCAGGAGAAGACCGGCTCGCGTGAACCACCACCTCCGGCCGCCGGGGATCCGAAGGCTCTTTCCTGCGGCATGGCCCGGGGAGCGAAGGAGCAGGCGGAGTGGTCTCAGGATGAGGAGGGAGGCAAAAAAGACTGGAAGAAGCAGCGGGATCGAGAGCAGAAGGCTCCGGCCCGGATCATGGCCGGCGGCGAACTCGGAGAAGACCTCCAGGGCGTAGCTCGTACATCCAGCCAGCGCGGGAATGGTGTAGTCCGTCAGGGAGAGGATGAACACCAGGGCGGCTGATCCAATGATCCACGGGCGCAGGAGGGGGAAGGCAAGTTTCCTGAAGACCTGCTCATCGTTTTGAAATACCCGGCCCGCCTCGAGCATTTCCTTCGGCAGACGATCCAGGCCGAGCATGCCGAAGCCCAGACTGAGCGGGAGAAGCGTCATCACCTGAACCCACAATGCGAGGCCCCAGCCCTCGTGCGCAATCCTCAGGCCCGCGATATTCCCGATGAACTGGTTGGCTCGTGACAGTGCGAGATCCCATGCAAGGGCATGCAGAGACGGGGGAAGGGCGAGTAAAACAAGGGGAATCCAGCGGAACCCGGCCCAGCGCTCCTGCGAAAAAAACCCCAGCGCAGCCGCAAAACCGGCCAGACTGCAGAAAAAGGCGGCCCCCGCAGAAAAAATCAGGCTGCGACCAAGGAGTGCCGCCCGCCGGCCATCGAGAAGCAGGACGTGAAAATCCCAGCCCGATTGCGGGTCGGCAAGAAGCGCCATCAGGGGCAGGAAGATCACGATCAGACTGAGGATGCGGGCGCCTGTCGGAATGATGGGTCGTCGCTTCACCGCAGGAAGATCCGGCTGATCTCCAGATGAGAACCCGCCAGCTCATCGGCGATCGCACTGAGGGAAAGGGGAAATGGACCCGGTTCCTCGGGAATGCAGGATGAGCGGGGCCCATCGACCCGAACCGAGGCCTGGAATGCACCGATTTCGATCAGCTGCTGCTCGACTTCCGGCCGAAGCAGATAGCGGATCAACTGCAGCGCCTGTTTTCGGTGGGGCGCACCCCTGATCAGGGCAAGACTGCCCGGAATCGGCATGGGTCCGGCCCCTCCCTGGCGGGCCGGAAGGACCTCGACAGGAGCACCCCGGCGGAGGGCCATACAGGCGTCATCCGAGTCCGTCAGACCCAGATCCAGGGCGCCGGATACGACCATGTCTCTCACCAGCGAGTTTCCTGCGACAACCCGGATTCCGCCCTCCACGAGTCGGCTCAGGTAGGCGGAACTTCGCTCAGGGCCCCACTGCGCTCGAAGTGAGGCCGCCCAGGTCGCCGTCGTCCCGAAGGCCGGTTGAGCCATACCGACCCGCAGGCGGGAAAGGACCGTCGGCAGATCCTCCACATCCTTTGGTGGATCCTCGAGGCCCTTCCGGATCAGGAAAACGCGGTATCGACAACCCAGGGGAATCCAGATCCCCGCAGAATCCCGAAATGCCTCCCGGATTCCGGAGGCTTCGACTTCCCCGAGCGGGGACAGGACGCCCTTTTCAGCCAGGTAGATGCTCTGTGCGAACTCGTTGTTCCAGAAGACATCCGCCTGGGGGTGGCTTGCTTCGCTGAGGATTCGCTGAACCAGCCCCGTCGTCTTGACCGCTTCGACATCGTAAACAGGACGCACCTCGATTCCGGTGGCGGATTCGAATTCTCTGAAGATGGGCTCGGAGTAGAACTGATCCACCGAGGTGTAGACGATGACCTCTCCCACCGGGACCGGGCCCCCGCATCCGGCCGGCAGGAGGGAAGCCGCGGCAAAGAACAGGAGGCAGGGATACCGGTGGGCCAGTCCCACGACTCCCACTGGAGCCCATCGAGTCCGGCCCGTGATGATTCGCATGCTCACCTCAGCATCATGGCATAGCTTGGGGGAGAATTCACGAGGGGAGGTGGCGGCCCCGACTGAGCTGCTTCCTCGGCCCGTCTGAAGCAGTTATGCAGGTCCGTTCGGCGCGGCCCCATCTCAAACCAACCCACATCACAAACACCTCGGATCTCGCGTGTTTTCTCAAACTTGCAGAAGTGTGTCATAATAGGAAATTGGGAGGTCCAGATGCCTGATGTGACACCTCTTGACATCATGGGAGCGGAATTTCCAAAAACATTCCGCGGTTTTGAGCCGGCTTCCGTCCGGAGTTTCCTGCAACAGCTCGCCGGCAGCCTGGAGAACCTCGTCCGGGAACGCGGCGAGCTTCGACAGCGCCTTCACCTTCTCGAACAGGAACTCGCCGCATACAAAGAGCGGGAATCCGCCCTGAAAGAGGCATTGCTTTCAGCCCAGCGCAGTGCGGAAGAAACCCTGGAGAATGCGCGGATCGAGGCCCAGCGGACCCTGAGCGAAGGTCACAGCCTGGCGGAACGAATCGTCGATGAAGCCCGTGGAAGGGCAGATAACATCGAAATTGCCATTGCCGAGCTCCGAGGCCGGAGGAGAGCAGCCCGCGGAGAAATCAAACGCTTCCTCGAAGTTCTTGAAGGAGTGATCCGGGACGATGAGGATGCGGAAGAAAAGGAAAAGCTCCAACCTCAGATCGCGATCCTCCATCCCCAGGGAGAACAACGGAAAGCCTGAGGGCGCAGACCTCCCTGAGAAAGAGAGAACGCGTCGCTGATTCAATTCCCGAAGGGGTCTTCCATCGCTTGTGAATCGGTGTACAATCCCTCAGTCGGTCTCCGGCAGGGGGTATGGATTGGCCGTGCCCTTCTTTCGAGTTGAAAGGAGAAGGAGAGTTTCATGGATAAGCCTCTCGGTTTTTACGAATCGACGCTGGGCAAAAAGATCCTGATGGCCGTGACGGGGATTATTTTATTCCTCTACCTCGTGGCCCACATGCTCGGCAATCTGCAAATCTTCATGGGCGAGGCGCAGATCAACAAGTACGCCCATCTCTTACACGCGAGCGCAGCCTTTTTATGGACGGCCCGTATCGTCATCCTCTTCTGCGTCGGCGTCCATATCTACGCGGCCTTCCAGGTCTGGTGGCGCTCGAAGCAGGCTCGGCCGATCGGCTACAAGGTCTTCAATCCCCCCGCAGTTGACTACGCCGCCAAGACGATGGTCTGGAGCGGTCCCATCATCGCCGCATTCATCGTGTACCATCTTCTGCACTTCACGGTGGGGACGATCAATCACGCGCAGTTTATTGACCTCGAGCCTTATCACAATGTTATTGCCGGTTTCCAGCACACGCCGGTCGCCATCGGCTATATCATCGCACTGCTGATGCTGGGCTTCCATCTCTACCACGGGTTATGGAGCCTCTTCCAGTCCCTCGGGATGGATCATCCGAAGTTCGGCCCCTGGCGTCGTCCTCTGGCCATCATCCTGACGGTCGTGATCACCGGCGGCTTCATTTCCGTCCCCCTGTCGGTCATCGCCGGCATACTGCACTGAGGAGGTGATGGTTATGAAACTTGATGCTCATTCCCCCAGTGGCCCCCTGGCTGATAAGTGGTCCAACTTCAAGGAACACGCCAAGATGGTCAGCCCGGCCAATAAACGCAAGCACACGATCCTTATTGTCGGGACCGGTCTCGCCGGTGCCGGCGCAGCCGCCTCTTTAGGAGAGATGGGTTATAAGGTCGAGGCCTTCTGCTACCAGGACAGCGCCCGGCGCGCCCACTCCATTGCCGCCCAGGGCGGGATCAATGCCGCCAAGAACTATCAGAACGACGGCGATAACGTCTTTCGTCTCTTCTACGACACCATCAAGGGCGGCGACTTCCGTGGACGCGAGGCCAACACCTACCGCCTGGCCGAGGTCTCCAACCAGATCATCGACCAGTGCGTCGCGCAGGGCGTTCCCTTCGCCCGCGAGTACAGCGGCTACCTGGCCAACCGCACCTTCGGCGGCGCCCTGGTTTCCCGAACCTTCTACGCCCGCGGTCAGACGGGACAGCAGCTCCTGCTCGGCGCCTACGCCTCCCTCAACGCTCAGGTTGCGGCCGGCAAGGTCCGGGTTCATCCCCGGATGGAAATGCTGGACCTTATCGTCATCGACGGCGTCGCCCGGGGAATCGTCACCCGTGACATGGTCACAGGCGAAATTTCCAGCCACTTCGGCGACGCGGTTCTGCTCTGCACCGGCGGCTATTCCAACGTCTTCTATCTCTCGACCAGCGCCAAGGGTTGTAACGGCTCGGCGGCGTGGCGGGCCTATAAGCGGGGCGCCGGTTTCGCCAACCCCTGTTATACGCAGATCCACCCCACCTGTATTCCCCACACCGGTGACTACCAGTCCAAACTGACCCTGATGTCCGAGAGTCTGAGAAACGACGGTCGTGTCTGGGTTCCCAAGAGTGCAGACGATAAACGGCCACCGAACCAGATCCCGGAAGAAGATCGCGACTACTATCTCGAGCGAATCTATCCGGCATTCGGGAATATGGTCCCCCGTGATGTGGCCTCGAGAAACGCAAAGAATGTCTGCGATGAAGGACGAGGCGTCGGATCCACCGGCCGCGGCGTCTACCTGGATTTCTCCTCGGCGATCAAGCGGGTCGGCCGTCAGGCCATCACCGACCGCTACGGAAATCTCTTCGAGATGTACGAGATGATCACCGACGAGGACCCCTACGAGTTCCCGATGCGAATCTATCCGGCACCCCACTACACCATGGGCGGACTCTGGGTGGATTATAATTTGATGTCAAATATTCCAGGGCTTTTCGTCCTGGGCGAAGCCAACTTCTCCGACCACGGCGCGAACCGTCTGGGCGCCTCGGCCCTCATGCAGGGTCTTGCCGACGGATTCTTCGTCATTCCCAACACGATCGCTCCCTACATCGGCTCACACTCATTCGAAGAGATCTCCCCTGATCACGAAGCGGCGAAAGAAGCGGAAAACAATGTCCGGTCTTTCGTCGAAAAACTCCTCAAGGTCAAGGGCAACAAGAGCGTCGACTACTTCCACCGGAGTCTTGGCATGATCATGATCGACAAGTGCGGGATGTCCCGTTCGGCTGAGGGACTTACCGAGGCTATCGAGAAGATCGGAAAGCTGCGCGAGGAATTCTGGTCGGATGTCCGGATTCCCGGCGAAGGAAATTTGGTCAACCAGGAGCTGGAGAAAGCCGGCAGGGTGGCCGATTTCTTCGAACTGGCCGAGCTGATGTGCCGCGACGCCCTGGCTCGCGAGGAGAGCTGTGGCGGTCACTTCCGCGAGGAACACAAGACCGAAGAGGGCGAAGCCAAACGTGATGATGAGAACTTCACCCACGTGGCCGTCTGGGAATACAAGGGCGAGGGCGCGCTGCCCGAACGTCACAAAGAAGAATTGACCTTCGAGGCGGTCGAATTGACGCAGAGGAGTTACAAATGAAGTTAACTCTTGAAATCTGGAGGCAGAAAAACGCGGATGACAAGGGTCATTTCGAGACCTATCATCTGGATAATGTCAG
>JANTFG010000193.1 GCA_024763555.1 Thermoanaerobaculales bacterium | reverse complement strand
CTCCTCCGACTCGTGTTCGGCGGCCGCCGCATCCGAGGGAGTCGAGTTCTCCGGATCGGCCTCCCAGAAGAAGTACTGCTCATGTTGCGCCGGAGCAAAGACCGAATGGCCCTGCCCGAAATCCTGCTCGAAGACACGCTCGTCTTCGTCCTCAACATCGGCAAGCTGAACCCCGAAGACATCGGCAAGAGCATATTCTGAACGGCTGTTACCCAGTTCGTCGAAGCTTGATGTACGCCCCGTAGAAAGAAGGCGCCCCCCGGATGATACCCACTGTCGCAACTGCTCAGCTTCGCCGTCACTCAGGCAAGGTGCATCCGGCAGAAGCACCGCCTGGAATTCCCCGAGCCTCTCGAGTTCCCGAATCGACAGAAGCTCATAGGGGATGTGATGTTCCTGGAGGATCATCAGAGTTGCTACAAGACCCGAGGAGTAATCATCAATGCCCCAGGAGGCTCGGGAGATATAATCCATCGTCGCGCGCGAAAAGAGCACCGCCGTCTTTCTCAAGGGTCGGGAACTCCCGAGCCAGAGATCGCTGCTGATATTCCCAAGCCAGGCGTTGATTTTTCGCAGCAGGATCCGATCATGCATGGTCGTCATATCCTCCGAGCCTGAAACATGGAGCGAGAAGCCTGAAAGCGAGGCGACCGCCGCATGAAGGCGCCCAACTTCAAAGGTATCGGCATGGCCCGCTTCGACATAAGACAGAAGCCATGAAGCTTCCGAGTGATCCAGATCCATATGACGCCACGCCTGCAATTGTGCGAGAAAATCCTGCCAGGCGTAAATCGAAACCGGCCGCTCGGTTCCTCCAAGCTCATGGGCCGTCGTTGAAACAAATCCAGGGATATCTACCGGACTCGCCCCGAAACCGGTCATTCTGTTATTCCAGCTGACTGAGGACTCGACGATCATCGCAAAATCAGGATTCTCCTCCTGGACAGCCTGCTTGATCTCACCAAGAAAATCTTCGATCAATCGGTAGCGCCACCGGATATACTCCTGCCAGTTCCGATCCTGCCAATTCGGAATGATCGGAGGGGCGCCAAGACTCCAGCCGGTCTGGCTTTCGAAAAGATCGCGCGCGGCCGTGCTGATGTCCGGAAACTGCTGATCCCAGTTCTCACCAAATTCATCCATCAAAAAGGGGACATCAATCCAGAGCCCGTCAAGACCGGCCTGTGACAGGCGGTGATAGAAACTGAGAACCGCCTGTCGAAACTCAGGATTCGCAGGTGAAACCCAGACGTCCTCACAGCTGGGACATACCCAGAAGGGCATTCCCGGTTGGAAACCGAAAAAAAAGGCGGGGCGCCCATCGATGCCACGCTGCGCCCACTCAGAATGCTGAAGTGAGAGGCTGTCCGCCTCCCTTCCCGGGTCGATGATTCCATCTCCGTCGGTATCAAGATCAGAGCTGACATACTCCAGAGGCGCCATGTAGACGATGTAATGGAGCGTCGGAAAATTCTGATGAATCCACGCAGCGCGGTTCTGCAACTGATTGACGGCGGGCGTTTGATCCGGCTCGAAAAGCACCTTCCAGTTATCCGAGGCCAGGCCCCAGTCCAGGATGACAGTCGCACCATTCCGCACAGCACTCCGAACCCCGTCTTCCCAGGAGCTGAGCCCGGAAGGGTCATCATACGGGCTTGAAATTCGAGCCTTGACCAGCCACGCCGGGGCCTGCCCGGCTCCGGCTGAGCCCAGGCTGAGAAGCAGAAATAGAGAAGCGAACAGATAATGCAACCGGATTCTCATCCACCGAAAAGCATGAAAGGATCGAAATTTCCAATTTTTCATCCAGTCAATCCTAACACGGTCCATCACCCCCGAAGGACGCTCCCTGCAGACACCCTCGCCTGTTAGTCGTAACGCAACCCGCACCTGGCGAGACCCCCTGAGACACACCCCGGCGCCCAATCCTAGAGTCAATTCATGAAAGTGGTATCAAGGCGCAGGGGAGGAGCTAATTTTCTCGGCGACGTCGAGAAGCTCCAGGAGACCATGAACCGTCTCCGGGGATCCGGTCTCATACCCCGGGGGGTCTATCGCTTTTCATCCTTCGAGGAGGCTGATCAATGGATGATTGCCCAGATCGCGGCGACTCACGCGCACCGCAGCTCGACGATCTCCTCAAGCTCTGTCGGGCACTCAACGACGAAGGCGCCCGATACATTCTGATCGGCGGCTTTGCCGTGATTCTCCACGGCTTCGTCCGCACGACGAAGGATGTGGACCTGCTTGTCGACTCCAGTATCGAAAACATCAACAGGGTCAAACGAGCCATGTCTGTCCTCCCGGATAACGCGGCAGCCCTTGTGGAGGACGACGATATTCAACGCTTCACCGTTGTGCGAGTGGCCGACGAGATCGTGGTCGATCTGCTGAAAAGCGCGTGTGGAATCGATTTCGCAAACGCGCTTGACGAAGGCATCGACAACTTCGAAATTCAGGGAACGACCATTCCGGTGGCGACGAAAGAAACGCTGATTCGGATGAAACAGACTGTTCGACCCTGAAAAGAGCGTCCTCTTCTGATCGGCATTCGGTATTCCGGGCTCTCATCTCCTCCTATGGCGTGCTAGCGTCCCAAGCGCTCATATCGCCACTTTCAAAATCATCGGAGAAGATCTCGGATGCTGTTCCAACTCTTGCGATGCGAACATTGTCCGAACTATTTTCACTAGAGTAATAGTCGCTGCTGAAAAGGATCCTGTTGAAGGAATCGAGGGTGCCGCTGAGGAAGCGGGTGGTGTAGGAAAGCATGTCGCCGTAATAGCGCTGTCCACCGTAGCCAAAGGCGGTGTCCGCGCTGCCGTCGGCCCGGTTGAGCCGGGCAAGAGCGGGATACTGTTCGGAGGTGCCGTCGCGCGGGTCGGCTTCGCCGATCAGGACCAGGAGATCCCCCTCGGCCATGACGGCGATGTTCCGCACGGAATCATCGGAGTCGCCGATCCCGCCAATGCCGGCATCGCTGAAATCCCGCAGGATCCAGCCCCCGCTCCCAAATCCTGTGCAGGGGTTACCGCCGAGATCCACGCAAAGCACCGCCATGTCCATCGTCGGCTGAAGGACCGCGGGCTCAGAACTTGTACCCCCGATATAAATCAGTGTCTCGTCAGAAACACGGGCTGTCGTAACGGCATAGCCGCGGTTGTCTGCGGCATCGAGGTTGTTGAGGGCGTCGTGGTATTCGTAGTTGGCCCTTCCGTCGGTGCTGAAGTCGAAGTCGAGTCCACCGGTATAGATCAGAGATGCCACAACGAGATCATGGCCGCTTCCGGTTTCAGCCTGACCGGCAATGATGATTCTGTTGTCCAATGTTAAGGCCACTGCCCAGGGAATATCGCCATTATTCCCCCCGAGATCGAAGGCGATAACCTGTTTTCCGTCGCCGTCAAAGCTGGTATCCAGTGCCCCACCCGTCGTGAAGCGTGCGACGCCGAAATCCACATCTCCACCACCGTGTGAAACAGTCTCGACGGCCCCGACGACGACGATGCTGCCATCGGCCTGAAGCACCATATCATAGGGAATATCGTCGCCCGGATCATCACCCGAGACCAGATCGAAGGCCGCGACTGAAAGGCCGAGAAATCCAAAGGAGCCATCGAGACCGCTGCCGTCGGCCTTGACCCGGGCCAGGTAGAAATTCCAGCTTGAGGGCGTTCCGCCATATCCGGGAAAAGAGAGGTAGATATCGCCGTTGGATGCCAGGGCGATGTCGAGATAACTGGAGAAGTTTCCGGTCGGAAGATCGACCGGAACGATTGAGACGCTGCCGGAGCCGAAGTTGAGGTCTGTTCCGCCGGATGCCGTAACCTTCCTGACGGCGGGCCTTCTCTTGAGGCCTCCGTCGTTGACCTCAGCGATGAAGGCAATGAAGACATTTCCGTCGGCGTCCGTGGCAACATCGAAGGGGGATTGATTCAGTTCGTCGATGAAGATCCGGCTGCCGACAGGGCTTGCGAAGCTGGTGTCGAGGTCTGATGGGTTGCCGTCCGCATGAACCGCAGCCGCAGAGACCATCATGACCAGGGCGAAAAATAGAGCTGTTGTGTTTTTCATTCTGTGTTCTTCCTCTCAGATCAAAACGGGGGCTCGGAAATCCTCTCCCACATTCAGAGAAACGTCATCCGGAATTAAAAGCGGCCACCTTTCCAGGATATTCTCTTTTATGCCAAAAAGAAATCTCAATTTCTGGAGTATTACCGCAACTAATAGAGCGTTTCCGAAATAGCGTGTCGCACAAAGGTCGTCGATGCGCCCGGCCTGTAAGGCGCGCTAACGCAGGCGATGCGGTGCCCATCGGCGAGTTAGCGCAACGCTACAGGCCGGGATGCAGCGACGACCGATTGCAACGGTATTTTGGAAACGCTCTACTAGCCCTGATTAGGGATTATCCGAGTTGAACCCGGATATACTGAGGTGCTGGTGCGGGAGGGATGCGACCTCAGCCTGAAGGATATTCCGGAGGAGAACCGTGATGCTCGTCGGCCACAACCCCGCTTTGGCCGAGACGACAGTGCTCCTTTCCAGTATCGAAAACATCAAGAGGATCAAACGAGCCATGTCCGTCCGAGCCGAAGGATCAATCGTCGAGATGGAAACACTCACTGAACATGAAGGAGGCGCCATCCGGGGCCGGGAGACTGGATGAGAGATCAAAATCATCAGGCTGGATCGAGATGCTGAGGTCGTTTCTTGAGCTTCTTGAGGCAACAACGATGGTCGTCGGCCTGTCAACGTCAATGACCGCCTCCCCGCTGACCGTCATAAAGAGGCTGGAATTCAGGTCCACCTGCTGTCCGAGAACTGAAATGCTGCTCTGAATAACTTCTCCTTCGCTCGCATCAACTAAGGCAACGCTGACGGGTTCGCTCAACGTCGAATACCCGTTGTTGTGAATCTCGACGAGGACTCGATAGCCGACCCGCCAGCGCCCGGCCGCAGAGAGATCCAGATGGTCGCTCCCGGCAAACCACTGTCCTGCAGAGTCAGCGAGTACCGCGCGTGTAATCGGTATTTCCCGGCGCTGGCCGAAACAGCCGAAAGCAGAGAATTGAATGGTGTTCCCATCGGCAACGACATTGGTATTTTCGCCGCCTTCAAAGCTCACAACATCTTTCAGGACTTCGGCACCGACTCTTGCTCCCAGAACAGCCTGGCCGGAGGCAATATGCCTGGTCTTGATTCCACCATCTCTGATCGAGACTCCCGAGCTGTCAACCTCGATTCCATCCGAGGCCCGCACACTGAGTGGAATCATGCCCTCCGTTCCACCGCCTTCGAGACCCGGCCCCGCCTCGATGCCGGTGATGGCGCCGAGCAGAGAGGGGTCGAGGGTCATGTCGAGAGTTGTCGGGTCCTGCGACTGAAGACCGTTGGCGATAGCGGAGGCATAGGCCAGAACGGCGCCCTCTGTTCCTGTGACCTCAAAGCTGAGTATCCCATCCTCCACGGTGAGCGCCGCTTCAAGATCGGACAGGGGCTTCTGAAGGGAGGCATAGGCGCCCAGCGAGTAGCTCTTCGAAGCGATCTCCAAGCCATCCTGGTCCATGAGCCTGACCAGAACCTCGGTCGGGGCGCCGCTGGTCTCGACGAGACCGAAGTTGCAGCGGAAGCTCCCGTCGCCGGGCTGCAGAATCCCTGGAATCTCGATGCTGTGGCCCGGCGCTACGGAGAACTTTGCAGGCATCCCTGCAATGAACTGGCCCTGGGATTCGCTGATGCCGGCGCCGGGCTGGTTGAAAACTCTGGCGCCCACCGCAACAACTCCGGTCGATCGGATCCTGAAGGCGCCGACTGCGCTGTCGAGGCCGAAGAGATCCATGATGGCATCGCTGAAGTTCAGGGATGTGGATGCTGGAACCGTAAAGACCTGCGTTTCCGCATCCGGATTGGCCTGGTTTCTCAAGAGCAGGCTGACGGAGACATCAACAGCTTCAGAACCCGGGTTATGGAACCAGACAGTTGTATACCAGTTGGAGTTCAAAGCTCCGGCGCCCCGACCCACAGCCGGAAGAAAAATCTCATCGCCGAGAAAAGATGCACCTGCAGTCGAAGCGCCGACCGCAACCAGAAAAAACATACTCAAGAACAAGTACAAATCGAAATTTCGCTTCATCTTGAACTCCCTCCTCGCAATCATACTATGGCCAGGCTTCCGGCTTTTCCTCCCCCCGGTTTCGTTTTCCTCGCCTGCGGTGTCAAAGGCTGTATGATGAGGAGTGCAACTGCCATGATCGTACCAGCCCTTTCCACGGAAGTCCCGCCTCCCGAGCTGGAGGACGCCGAGCTCCTTCGGGAGCTTGAAGCCGGAGACCGCTCAGCCGGCGAGGAACTCGTTCGAAGATCCTATCCGATGATCTTCAGGAGTCTTCTCCGCCTCTGCGGCGGCGACGAGGATCAGGCATCCGACCTCACCCAGGAGAGTTATCGCAGGGCATGGGCCGCCTTAAAGAGCTTCGACGGCCGCTCCCGCTTCTCCACCTGGCTCTATCGGATCGCCTATCGGACATTCCTCAACCACATCCGGAGGCCGCGGAAAATCGTCCCTCTCGACGAGCCCGTCATTCGCCGACTCGAGAGTGGAAAGCCCGGACCGGAGAAAGCGGCCGAATCAGCCCAACAGGAAGAGAGACTGAGACAGGCCGTCCTCAAACTCCCGGAACCGCTTGGAGAGACGATCACCGCACGATACTGGGGCGAAATTCCCGTCCGGGAACTTGCCCGGGAGGGCGGCATATCAGAAGTCGCCGTCCGAAAACGGATCCGCAAGGCCCTTGCACTGCTCAAGGATCACCTGGAGGTGGCATCATGAGCACCGAAAAATTTACCACTGAAGCAGTTGAAGATCTCCTGAAACAGAAGAAGAGAGTCGAAGTCCCGAAGGATTTACTGGGAAAACTGGTCGAAGAGATTCCCGAGACCATCGAGCTGCACCCGGAGGTCTCAGGCGAAGTCCG
>JANTFG010000192.1 GCA_024763555.1 Thermoanaerobaculales bacterium | reverse complement strand
GTGAATCGTAGAAGGCCATGTCCAGGCTGGAGGCCTTCTCCTGGATCAGCAGGCGGATATGATCCGAGACCAGCTCCGCCTGGGCGGCACGGACCCACCCGATCAGGGCCCGGATGATCTCACCGGAAAGGAGGAGGAGAGCCATGAGCGCGGCCAGAAAGAGCGGATGGGCCCAGTCCCGCTGCGATCCGGTTCCCGCGACGATTGAGTCGACCAGGTAGCGGCTGAGAATCACCGTGGCCACGGGAATGGCCGCCTGGAGCAGAAGGAGGAGAATCCAGGCCGGCGTCCACTTTCCCGCGGCCCTCCGGACGAGTGAGAGCGCTCTCGGCAGATAGGGCAGCTGTGCCAGGGCCTCCCTGATCTTGAGCCTGAAAGATTCGGAACTTGCCTCCATGGTGGAAGGGTAGCAGATTGCGGGTGTATACTCTCGCGGGTTTTCGAGATCAATGAAGAGATCTCAGGGAGAAAATGATGAAGAAACTTCGAGTCTTTGGCCTGATGCTGGTTCTTGCTTTCACGACAGCTATTCTGTCTGCGAAGGCTCCAACGGACTTTCCTCAGCGGATTCACCTGGTGGTGAAGAATCGAGCTGCAGCAGACGAGGTGGCCCGGATGATCAGTCTGGATGAGGCTACCCGTGGCCCGAATCTCTACGCATGGGCCAACGGGGCCGAGAGAGAGAAACTCGAGGAACTGGGCTACAGCTGGGAATTTGCTCCGGAAGCCGCCCGCTCTCCCGAAGCCGTCACGACCTGCGTGGGCCCCAGTCCCTTCGTGCCGCCGGCATCGTGGAACTGCTATCCCAGCTATCAGCAGTACCTCGACCTCATGAATTACTATGCGACGACCTACCCGTCCCTGTGTCAGCTGGTCGATCTCGGTCCTTCCGGAAATGGACAGCACGAATTGCTGGCACTGAAGATCTCAGACAATGTCGGGACCGAAGAAGAGGAGCCGGAGTTCTTCTACACGGCGACGATGCACGGAGACGAGACCGCCGGCTATGTCCTGACCCTTCACCTGGCTGACGAACTGCTGACGAAATACTCCAGCGATACAGAGATTGCCGCACTCGTCAACAACCTGGTGATCTGGATCAATCCTCTGGCCAATCCCGACGGGACCTTTTACGGCTCGGACAACTCGGTCAGTGGCTCACAGAGGTACCTGGCTAACGGCCACGACCCGAATCGGAGCTTTCCGGATCCCAGCAATGGGGATGATCCCGATTCCGGCAGCTGGGATGCTGAAATCCAGGAGATGATGGATCTGGCGGAGTCCGAGAGCTTCGTGATGTCGGCCAACTTCCACGGCGGCGCCGAGGTGGTCAACTATCCCTGGGACGAGTGGTCGAGTCTGCATCCTGATGATGCCTGGTTCCAGACTGCGTCCCTGGCCTATGCCTCGAACGCTTTGGCTGACAGCCCTTCGGGATATATGACGGGTATCAGTTCCACCGGCATCACCAATGGTTATGCCTGGTACTACGCTGGGGGAACTCGACAGGATTACATGAACTATTACCGCGGCTGCCGCGAAGTCACCATCGAGCTGTCCAATACCAAGACCCTGGATTCCACCCAGCTGGAGGCCCACTGGGGCTATAACCGGCAGGCCATGCTGGACTTCATGAAAGAGGCGGAAAAGGGGATTCACGGGCTGGTGACCGATTCGATTTCAGGCGATCCTGTTGCAGCGACCATCAAGGTCGTGGGCCATGACAGCGAGACCTACAAGACTTTTGCCTACACGGATCCGGATGTCGGAGATTATTACCGTCCCATCGAGGCGGGCACCTGGGATCTCGAATTTTCGGCCGAGGGTTATGAGTCGAAAACCGTCAACGGTATTATCGTGAGCGAGGGAGCGACCATTCGGCAGGACGTACAGCTGGACGCCCTTCCAAGCCACTCGATTTCAGGGACCGTCACGGATGCCGACACCGGACTTACGATCGTCGGGGCCACGGTCCGGCTCAGTGATACCGGCTTGGCGGCGACACAGACCAGTGCTTCCGGAGTTTTCAATTTCGCCTCGGTTTACGATGGGACTCATACCCTGTCGGTCTCGGCATCAGGCTATGGTGCGAAGAGCGAGAGCATCAGCGTCGGAGCTTCCTCGACGGTTTTTGATGTCGTCCTGAGTCCGATCTCAAGTATTCTGGACGAGGATTTCGAAACCGCCGACGGCGGCTTCACGGCGACCGGGGCAGGTGGCTGGGCTTGGGGTACGGACTCGACGGCCGGCGCCGCTTCGGGCTCGAAGGTCTGGGGTACGGTACTGAACTCGGACTACAGCGACTATGCGGACTGGACTTTGGATTCACCTTCGATCGCGATCCCGGCAGGTGTGGACACGGCGGAGCTGGTGTATCAGCAGTGGTACGAGATCGAAAATGGATATGATGGTGGTCAGTTGCAGATTTCCATCGACGGTGGCGCCTTCACACGTCTTGACCCCGACGGCGGCTATCCGGACAACACCATCACTGGTCTTGGCGATACTCCCGGATTTACGGGTACCGGCGGCACGAGCTGGGCGGAGATCCGGGCGGACCTTAGTGGGGCCATTGGTCACAATGTTGTCATTCGCTGGTGGTTTGGCTCGGACAGCTCCGAGTACTACCGTGGCTGGTACCTCGACGATGTGCAGGTGCTGACGAGCGGAGGGGCGCCTCCGGCTTCGATCTTCTCTGATGGCTTTGAAAACGGGAATGCCGACTCCTGGAGCTTCGTCAGCCAGTAGTTGCTCAGGAGGCGCCGTCGGGCTCGAATTCCATCCAGGAGCGCAGGCCCTCCTCGACCTCATCGGTGGGGAGGCCGCCCGCTTCAAGCCGCGAGTCCTCCAGGGTGGCGAGATAGAGGTAGAAGTCTCGTCCCGCTTCAAAAAGGCGGGTTTCGCATCCGCCCTCGGCCATGGAGAAGAGGAGATCCTCAGCCTCGGCCCAGCGCCCCCGTCCTTCCAGCCAGCGCAGGGCATCCAGGCCGAGTTCAAGTGGGAAGTCCCATTCTCTGAGATCGTCAAGCAGCTGCTCGACGCGCTCCTGGATCTCCGATGGAACGAGGTCTCCCAGAACCTCCATCGAGGGGAGGTAGAGGCCCAGTGCTTTGACCCGCAGGGCGGCGGCAGCAGCTTCCTGACCGGAGAGTTCCTTCCTGCGGGCGTCGAGGCTGAGGATTTCGGCTGCGGCCAGAATCCGAGGGGCGTCGGATTCCTCTCCCATTTTCATGGAGCCCAGGATGTGTTCCAAGGGCATGGAGCGGAGCATACTCAGGGGAAGCCCTGCGAGATCGTCCAGTTCACCGTCGAGGGCTTCAAGGAAGATCTCTTCGGAATCGCTGTCGACCTTCTTGATCAGTCGAGCCATTGCCAGAGAGAGTTGCTGGATCAGACGGAGGATATAGTCCTGACGAAGTACCATGCTGCCATTCTACCCGGGATCAGCTTCCATACATTTCGCAAATCAGGCGTCGAAGCTCCGCCGCGGTTTCGGCTGAAAGGCGATCGAGCTTCCTGATCAGGCGCAACTGGGAGAGAAGCCGAATCTGGTCGATGGCGATCTCTGCCGGTCCAGTCTGGCCTTTCGGTCGTGGTGCCCGGCTTCGGTCAGCGGCTCCGGAATGGCTTTCTGCTTGCGGCTCCTGCCTCGGTTTCGGCTCCGGATTCGGCTTCGGGATTGGCTTCGGCATCCGCCTCGGCCCCGACCGTTGCGCTATGATGGTCATCGAAATGAGGGAGACTGTGGTTGCCCAAACGCGAGAGCACGAGCTGCGATTGAGATCTGTCGGCGCGGCGCCGGTATTCGGATTGACGGCACCGTCATCGGAACCTGGATTTACGGAGTTTGAGTTGGAGTTTGGGCACCTTGGGGCCGGATTTTGAGAATAGATTTCGAGGATTAGGAATGGCAAGAATCAAAGGTTGTGCTCTTGCGTCGGGGCTAATAGCGGTGACAATTTATGGCTTCCTATTGATGCCCGGGATTCGAAAGACGAGTAACTTATGGGACCTTTTCTGGTATTCCCTGTACTGCTTTGAGGATGACGGAGTTTACGCTCCGGAGTATTCCGATCGGGCTTTCAAAGAAGTATCGATCGGGGATCCGATGTCTAAGGTATACAGCTCGCTGGGTCTGCCGCTCAGAATTTCCTATTATGGCCCGAATGGAGCTGCTCGCCACTGGAATCAGTCAGATGGTGGGCAGGAGGGGCAAGAAGACCGAATAGAGCAGGAGATCGCCTCTTATGAATCAGATACACGGCCGTGGAAAAAAGGAACATCCGTAGAGGCTTGGCATTACTCGCGTGGGTATCCGAACACCAACTATTGGTTTCGATTCATAGCCTTTGACGCGAGGGGGCGTGTTGTGTACAAGAATGGGGAATTATTCGTCGATTGAGTGGGGAAAAAGGAGCGTTAATGCCGGGGACATTCTCTTTATCTTGTGCCACCACACTTCTCTTGGAATCCCTGAAAGGAAAGAAGATGACTATTGGTTACGGATCATTGCTCAAAGATGCCTGGGGAATCACACGAATGGAATATGCGGGTGTGTTTTTGTTAGTGACTGTTCTATTCATTTCGTCGTTCTGGGTCTTGGTTGCATCCTGGACGCAGCACTGGCGTTTCAGCTTTTTTGATCTCTTGATCAGATTACATTTTTACCCGGGGAAGACACCGGAACGACAACGATTCTGGATGGGTGCTTTTGCGTTGTTTGGACTCGTGGGGAGTCTGACTTTTCTTGTGGGATTGTTATGGCCATAGCTCTTTGCTGGAGGATGCCGCGAAAGAGAAGAGGAAGTCTGGGATTTCATGTTTTCTTTGCAGTGGCTGCCTTTGCTGTGATGGGAGGAAACCATGAGGATCTTTGATCAGACGCTCAAGTTCTTGTTCAGTGGTGGTGTGCTGGTGGTCTTCGGCTTGCTCTATTTTGTAGAAGGCCTTGTGAGAAAGGAACCCGGCTGGTTGACTTTTTTCTTTCGAAGGTATCTGTTTCTCGAGTTGGTGTCCGTCGAGAAGACAAGGGTGTTTCTTTGGGTGGCGGGTGTGATTCTGATGATGTCCGGATTGTATTGGTGCTTTCAGATGCGTTGAATGCGGTGAAGGTATATGGATCGAATCAGGAGCCAGGGCCGGGAAATCAACGGGGTCGAACGTTCTCGGAGAACGAGCAGACATACTCCTGAACCCTGATGTTTTCCCGAAGCTTTGATCGCCAAGGGGCGCTCTCCGGCTCCGACCATCTTCACGTCATCATTGTCATCGGATACATTGTCCCTGACGTCACCGTGTCGAATCCGAACACCGATGCCATCGTGTAGGGGCGGGCCTTGAGCCTGCCCGTGATGTGGTGACGAGGGTGGAACCGGAGCAGTAATCCGGCGCCGCAGCCGCAATCCGGGGCCGATGCCGGAACCGGTGTGTCGTGGATCTTTGAGCGGAATGTGCGGGCCGGGAATCAGTCTGGTATCCCGAACTCGAGTTGGGTGGCCGTGGCTGAGACCGGTTCGATCGATGGATGTCCCGACCACATCCAGGACGATTCTCCCGGCTTAGTTTCGCCTCTCGGGCGTGGGACCCGGATCCGGAATCGGTTCCGGTCCCCGGCTCCGGCTCGTGGTTTGCGGTTCCGGCTCCGGATTCGGCCTCGGAATCGGCTCCGGATGCCGCCCTGGTCCCGACCGCTGCGCTATGATGGTCATCAAGATGAGGGAGACTGTGCTTGCCCAAACGCGAGAGCACGAGCTGCGATTGAGATCTGTCGGCGCGGCGCCGGGCTCCTGGTACGCCCGACACTACAACCTCAACCTCGGTCGTTTCCTGAGTTCCGATCCCGCCCCGGCGGATCCGGCAATTCCTCGATGTGAACCCGCAGAACAAGGCGGGGAGATTCGATCTTGGTTTGCTGACGGATGCGGGCGCCGCAACAGGAAAATCCGAAAGTGGCGGCTTAACCTTAGGTGTTCTGTTCGGCAATTTGGCCAAATTGGACGGGCCTTTTGGAGAGGTGAACCTTAGCTTGGGAGACGTTACGGGGACGGCAATGTTCGATCATAGTTCTGGTCAAATGCTCGGTATTACTCTCGGCCCGGCAGAGGGTTTCGGACTTGTTGCTACTGGAAGGCAAGGGACCCATTTCAGTTTGACGGAGGGCCTCAGGTCGGCCGCGCTTGCCCTCGATACTTGGATCTGGAGGCGCTACACAACGCCGCTTTCTCCGCTTTGGCATTGATTGGGATAAATGACAGTGAAGACGTTGACAAAAAATCAAGTTGTTCTGGTCTTTGTCGGAATAGGTATTCCTTCCGTATTGCCAGTGATCGCCATCTTCGGAAAGGCTAGTGTCTTCTATGCGCTACTGGTGGCAGCAGCGTTCGACTATTGGTGGGCAATGGCGCCTTGCAGTCGTTGCGGCTGGAAACCTCAGCGCTTAAAGGAGGCATGGGGACTGACGCTCCTGAAACCATGTCGCCGATGCCGGGAGCGGAGGGAAGCTAACGATAACGAAACTTAGCAATAGGAGCATTTCAAGAAATAGGTCGATTCTGGTTGCTGTCACCAAGATCTACTGTTCTCTACTTTATTCTCCGCAAGGACCAAGATTAAGGAAAGCCCTGCGGGCTTGCTGTTTCCCGGCCGGCACGGGGCCGGCAACCTTCTTTGGTTTCCTGGTGGATTTGGCGGGTTCTGAGGAGCACCCGGGGGCCGAGGCCGGAGCAGCATCCGGAGCAGGAGCAGCAATCCGGCGCCGATGCCGGAACCGGGGTGGCCGTGGTTCTCTCAGCGGATTACGCGGGCCGGGCGCTACCATGGTATCTGAAACCGGAGCAGGGAGGCCGGGCCCGAGGCCTATGCGATCGTTGGATGTCCCGACCACTTCGAGTGCGACTCCGCCGGATCAGTTTGGCGTTTCGGTCGCGGCACCCGGCCGCTGAATCGGCTCCGGTGCCCGGCTCCGGAATCGGTTCCGGCCGGCGGTTTGCGGCTCCGGATGCCGCCCTG
>JANTFG010000191.1 GCA_024763555.1 Thermoanaerobaculales bacterium | reverse complement strand
TCGGCAGGGTACCGAATTCATCGGGACTCGGTCTCGAGGAGATCGGTGTCGAGCTGGATGAAAAGGGTTTCATTCGGGCAAACGAGAAGATGCAGACGAACGTGCCCGGAATCTATGCCATCGGCGATGTCGTTGGGGGCGCGCTGCTGGCGCACAAGGCCTACCAGGAGGCCAAGGTGGCGGCCGGGGTGATTTGCGGCGAGAGTGCCGCTTTCGATAACGCGGGCATTCCGGCGGTGGTTTATACGGATCCGGAGATCGCTACGGTGGGCCTCAGTGAGGCGGAGGCCCGCGAGGCGGGCTACGAGGTTTCGACCGGCACCTTTTCGCTCAAGGCTTCGGGTCGTGCCATGACTCTGAATGCCACGGACGGCTTCATCAAGGTTGTCGTCGATGCCGGCAATGAAAATCGTCTCCTCGGACTGACGGCGATGGGCCGGGGCGTGTCCGAGCTGATCGGCGAGGCGACTCTGGGGCTCGAGATGGGCGCCTTTGCCGAGGATGTAGCCCTGACGATTCACCCGCATCCCAGCCTTTCCGAGGCCCTGCAGGAAGCCTTTGAGGTGGCTCTGGGCAAAGCCGTCCACCAGGCAAGGTAGGCCGGCCCTCATCGCCAAATGGCATTTTCCCACAGGGGCCGCAAGGGACGCTGAGTCGTCGTCCCGCCCAAGAGTCAGAAGGCATTTTCTCGCCAAGTTCGCCATTGTCGCGAAGAAAGGGCAGAGTAGGCAGAAGGCGTTTTTTCACCCGGGGGTCACCAGGGATTCGAGTTGAATTTACTCGATCGTGAATTTCTGAAGCTGAACCGGCACCGGGAGGGCGGCGGAGAATTCAGAGGTGCTTCCTGCCGCGTCCGTGGCGGTTGCAAGCAGCTGATCGGCGGGCCCAGCACCTCCATCCGGGATATTCACGAGGGTCGGGGTCCCAGCGCCCGAGTAGGAGACGGAGGCAAGGTAGCTCATCCCCTCCTCTTGATCCGGATCCGCTAGAAAGAATTCGACGACCACAGGCCCGGGAGAATCAACCAGGAAGCTGACATCCAGAGTCGAGGCTGCCGCGGGTGAGGAACTTAGAATCACCGGCGTGTTCTGAAGCCCGTTCGGACCGGTGTCACTATCGCCGGGATCATTCGAAGTGGGACCGTCAACCAGGAGATCGATGCCGACGTCCTGGTTCGAGAACATCCTGTTCCTGCTGATGGTGATCCCATTGGCGGGACCGTCATAATCGTCGACGGAAACCCCGGCAAAAGTATTGAAGGCGATGATGTTCCCGGCTTCGGGATTTATACCGCCGACCGTGTTGTTGATCGCGTTATCAAAATAGACTCCGTCAAAATCATGTCCGAGGTCGACCGAAGCACTGACATCCGTTCCGATCCAGTTGCCCTCAATTCTGGTCCCAGTCGCGGGTCCTGCCACAAAAACGCCCGTGGAGTTCGCGCCGATGACGTTCGCGCTCAAGAGATTGCCCGAAAATGTGTCGGGAGCTACGGCTCCGAAAAGACTCACGCCGCTGTAGGCGTTCCCCATCGGGGTCACGCCATCCCGAGCGGTCCCGATGAGATTTCCGATAACGATGCTGTTCTTCGGCGCGACGGGGGCGCCAGGGCCACATGGGAAGCCGCCGTAAAACTGGACGCCGTCACCGCCGTTCCCGGAAATGAGGTTTGCCTTGCCGGGCTCCGCGCCACCGACCGTGTTGCTCATGCCCGCACACACCAGGATGACTCCATTACCACTGTTGGGTAAGGCATTCTCGCCGTTTTCATCCGTTCCGATGAAGTTGCTTTCGATCGAGGAACCGATGGTATCTTCCAGGGCAAGTCCGTTAAGAAAGTTGCGGACATTCAGTCCTCGAATCACCGAGCCGTCCGAACCGGCGGACAGGCGCAAGGCATGTCCGCCCCCGTCGCCGTCCAGCACGATCCGGTAGGGACCGCGGGAAGAGATTGCCTGGGTACATTGGGCAGAATTTCCCGGTTGGGAGCATCCGTCGATGATTACAGGGTCGGAAATGTTGGCCACCGGCGTTGTCGAGCTTGAAAGCTCGATGACGCAGACACTTCCCGGGCAATTTGGAATATTGAATTCGATCGTATCCGGTCCGGCTGCCGCGTTCGCAAGCTCGACGGCTTCCCTGAGTGAACCGGCCCCCGAATCCGCGACCGATGTTACGGTGAAAGTGGCAGCTCCAACACAGGTCGGTATCGCCAGCAGGATCATGAAAAATAATCTAGGCATCTCTTCCCCTCCCTCGTAGGGTCTCGATCCAAACAAAAATGAAACGAACAGGAACGATTTCGAGTCCTGAGCTTTTCGTATTTGCAGATTATCATATCCGATAATGAGTCGCAATATAAAAAAAGTCAGGCGAATTCTTCCGAAGAGAATTAAGGCGGCTGACCTGAATTTTGAGTCAGTTTCGCTTCACGAGGCGAAGATCCGACTTTTAAAGCTTCTTCGAAGCTTGAGCCGGCCACCTATTTTTCTTTTGCTGCCACCGTGCGGCGGACTTCAATGATCGCAGCGCGACGGGCCGCCCCTCGGTCGGAGCCGGGATCCCCGGTCCGAGAATGGGGCGCCGGCTGTCGAGAACCCAGCACTTGATGATTGGGAAAACATGACTATTTCGAAACGTTTTGCAAAATAGTCTTGACTTTTCTGCTACCCAGGGCGGAATTTACGATATAAAACGCCTTCAGCATGACCTCATCCTTCGAGATCTGGCCCAGGGCCCCTGCACCCCCGGCTTTCCCCTCCAGGAAGGCCTTCTTGACCTCGGTCGGCGGAACTGGAGACCTGGGTTCGTGGGCGGATCCGGGATCGGAGACGGGGCTTGCCGCGGCTGATGCCCTCTTTTTTTCAGCCCACGGTTCAGAGTTGTGACTCTTATGTCTACCGACCCCTATTCATGTGGTTTGTCCCGGCATGGGATCTTTCTCATCGTCTGAGCAAAACGAGCAGAAATCCCTTAATTCCGTCTTCGGCTCTGACGCATTGCAGTCCGGCGCCGGTGGCCTCCTCCGTCATGATCTCAATCGCCGGGAGCATGTGGGTATCAACAGGGGGTCCGATCGAGAGATGGAGTTCGTTGATTTCGGTTCTTGAGAGGCTGTGGGCCACTGTCACGAAGCCGCCGGGGCGCAGGACGCGCGCCATCTCGGCGAAGGCCCTATCCCTGTTGAGGAGGTGTGGCAGGACGGAAAAGCAGATGAGCTGGTCAAAACTTGCGGCGGCGAAGGGAAGGCTGAATGCGTTTCCTGCGGTCCAAAGTGACGATGATTTTCCGGCCCGCGCCCTTGCGAGCATGGAAACCGAGAGATCGAGCTTCACCACAACGCCCTCCGGACCAACGGCTTCCTCAAGAATGGGAGTCAGGCGCCCGGCGCCGCTGCCCAGTTCCAGGAGCCATGTGTCTCGGCGGATTTCCCATCGAGGCAGCTGCTCCAGAACCCTTTCGAGTTCCCAGGCTTCGAAGCGCTCCATGCCGCCGGTCAGGGCGATCGAGTCAAAGAACGCGTGACTTTTCTTCATAGCAATCATGGGATACCACGGAAAAGAAAACAGCGCCTCTCATGACTCAGAATCCAAGAGCGAGGCCCGCCATGAAGCTTCGTTTCGGCATGGGGTAGCCGGGACGGTAGGCGTAATCTTCGTTACCGAGATTGTCCACCGCGAGAAAGACCTCCCTTCTGTTCCTCCCGGGCAGGCGGAGCCGGAGTGTACCGTTCGCCAGCAGGAAGCCTTCGACAGGGCTTTGAGGTGATGGAAAACGGGAGGAAAGAACCCAGCGATCCGAGACAGCCTCTACGTCCAGGGAGCAGGTCAGGGTGGTTGTGGGTTGCCAGCTAAGCCCTGCGGAGGCCGTCCAGTCCGGAGTTTCCGGGACATGCTCCGGGTCCGTTTCCATGGCGCTCCCGCCGACATAAAGGGTGAGTTTATCCGAGGGCTGGACGCTCAGGCTGGCCTCGATTCCCCGGACGGTATAGGCCCCGATGTTTTCGAAGCTGGGTGGAAAGGGAGGAGGGGGGGAAAAGCGAATCGCCTGTTTCACGCGGTCATGGAAAAAAGAGAGGGTCCAGCCCACCGGGTCTGAAAAACTGCCCATGGCGCCCACCTCCCAGTGGAGCAGTTCTTCGGCATCCAGGTCCTTCCACTGTCCTGCACGATTCCAGCCCGTGTAGAGGGCTGCTGCATAGATCCCGGGAAGATTGAATGATCTTGCGCCGTTGGCATAAAACGCCGTCTTCCCGATCGTGATTTGCAGACCGGCCTGCGCACCCCACTGCGTACCGAAGTGCTCCGTATCAGCCACACGCAGGCCCAGGGAGGGGGTGAAATGCAGGGACCCTCCGTGGTCGTGGCTGACCATGGCCCATGCTGCGGTTGTGCTGAAGTTCTCATCCGTACGCAGGCGGTCGGCCTCCGTGTGGCGTTCCACGAATTGTCCGCCCATCACGTCGTAGTCGAGACCGGCAGCCCAGTGAGTTTCCTGACTCCCCGGTTGAGTCTCGTATACGATCCTGATGCCGCGGTTGTCCCAATCCGTCAGTGAGCGATAGGCTTCCGCCTCGTCTCCGTTCCACTGAAGCCAGTCGAGGGATCCGCCGTCCCAGTAGCCTCGTAGCTCAAGTCGCGTTTTCTCTCCAACGGGCCTGGAAAAGCTGAGGATGGAGAGCTGATCTTCATCCCTGAATACAGGAGTTACGGGAGGCGCCGGACTCCCTGTGCGGCCCGGGTCCTCCACCCTGGCCTCGGTTGCGGACACCAGGAGCCGCGCCTCCCAGGTCCTCCCGATATCCAGGCCGAGGTTGAGGAAGGCCGCATCAACGCGGCCTCCGGAGCGCGGACGGTGACCATTGCTTTCGCGGTGGCTTAAGACCGCGAAAACGTCGCCGCCCTCCCAGCCTGCCTGACTCTCCACCGAAGCTATCCGCGTGTCATGGGAACCGTAGATGCCCCTGAGCTCGCCAGAGAGTTCTCCTTTTCCCTTTATCGGAACCATGTTGACAACACCGAAGGCCATATTGCCGTAGCGGACTGGCTGGGGCGTCTTCATGACCTCGATCCGACTGGCCAGGTCGAGGCTCAGGGAATCCACCAGCGGATGAGTCCACACCCCGGCAAAGCGCGGGATCCCGTCGACAGCCGTGGTGATCTCCGCCCCTGGTCGACCCGCGCCCTGACCCCGGACGAAAACAGCCCCTCCATCGGCTCCTCCGTAGCCTCCCACGAGGTTGTATCGAGTAATGGTGACTCCAGGTACCCGGCGCAGGGCGGTTGTGAGATCCTGGGCTCCGAGATTTTCGATCTGCTCCCGGCCAACCACATCCACCCGGCCCGAGATTTCATCCAGGCGGGTGCCCTCTTCGATGGCGCCCGCATTGACCTCCACGCTGCCCTTGAAGGTGCTGCGCTTCTCCTTCTCTGAGGTCTTCTCTTCAGCCCCCCATGCCGGTCCGGTGCCAAGAAACAGAAGAACTGAGGTCGCCAGGCACCCTCTTTGAATGAAACGGTACATCCTGTTATCAGGCATGGGGACCTCCGAGTATGATTTTTCTAAAAAAGATCATACTCTCAATTTTTCCATATCGCAAGTCTGGATGCGCGGTGTGCTCCTGATCGATGTCATCCTCTCATCGAAGCTCTCCTCCGGTGGTCGAGGTGCACATGCTTGCGTGGAGGACGCCGCGCTCTCTTTGAAGCGAATTAGCCAGGGCGGCGAGATCGGAGGCGGTCCCCTTGACGATGATGACCTCCACGCAGGTGTCGTGGTCAAGATGGACGTGCGTGCTGGCGAGGATCTTTCCATGATGGTCGTGCTGGATCTGAACCAGACGCTCAGTCAGCCCGGGTGTGTGGTGGTCGTAGACCAGTGTAACCGTCCCGACAACCGTGTTGGAGCTTGTCTGCCAGCTGTGCTTGACCAGAAAATCGCGTAGTGCATCCCGAAGGAACTCGGATCGATTTCTATAGCCCCGGTGTTGTCTCAGGTCTTCCAGACGCCCGGCCAGTCCCTCGTCCAGAGTAAAGCTCAGACGAATCATTCCATGCATTTCAGCCTCCATACCCGTAGACTCTATCACCGGAATTCAGGAAATCAGAGAAGCCCCGATGTCCCGGGTCTGTTTTGCAGTGCCCCGGATTCTGTGAGGTCGACCCTCTTTGGTCGGTGGGGTGGTTCTGTGCTGCTCTCTTTCGCGAGAGCAGTGGTCCTTCTGGAATAGCCGGATTGCCTCTGGTGTTCGGAGTGTCAGGAGGGAATTATGAAACGCGTTATTTTTGGAGCTGTCGCTGCGGGTATTGTTGTTTTTCTCTGGGGAGCGGTTTCTCACATGCTTCTCCCGATCGGAAACATGGGTCTGAAAATGCTCCCGGATGAGCAGATCCTCAGCTCTGAACTTCAGGCGAAGATCTCGGAACCGGGTGTGTACATTATCCCCGGTTTCGACCCGGAGGCCGAGCTGAGCCCGGAAGCGGAGGCCGAGTGGCAGGCCCGCTATGAAGAGGGGCCGAATGCCTTTCTCGTCTACCAGCCGAAGGGACGGACGGTCCTCAGTCCCCTCAATTTTCTCTGGGAGATTCTCTCAAGCATTTTCGGCGCCTTTCTGGCGGCCTTCATTGTCTATAAATCCGGGGCGCAGCAGTTCTGGTGCCGCTTCGGCGTGGTTTCTTTCATGGGCGCCTTCGCCTGGCTGACGATCAGTATTCCCTACTGGAACTGGTATCGCTTCCCCTGGGATTTCACTCTTGCTCAGGGGATCGACGAGATCGTCGGCTGGTGTTTCGGCGCTCTTGTGATCGCGTGGCTCGTCAAGCCGTCTTCCCTGGATTCCGGGCCGAAAGAGGTCTGACCTCATCTGAGCCGGGAGCAGCGATTCCGCGTACACGGGCCGGGAAGCATTCAAAGGCCGGGATGCTGGATGGAGGCCCGGACAGGTCCCAATGAGCGGTTTCTATGCCGAAGAATCTCTTGGTTCTTCGGTTCGAGAAGAGCGAGAGACGGGTGCGCTTCTTTTTTCCCGTGCTCCACTGTGGGATGATGTTTTACCCTCTCGGGGAACGGCCCGGGGAAGATCCCGGGCTCGGGGAGCTTTTATGAGAAGAGAGCTGAGG
>JANTFG010000190.1 GCA_024763555.1 Thermoanaerobaculales bacterium | reverse complement strand
GGGGGGGGAGCCTCCTGTCGATCTCAGTCGTCGAAGATCCCCGCCTCGTAGATCGAAGGTTTGGGCTTGGACCCCGGCATGACCTGCCGATCGGGGTCCGAAAGATCCTCCTGAATGATGAGATCAAGCAGCAGATCCCGTACTCCCCCTCGCCCGTTCGCTTTGTAGGCCCGGTTGACCAGACCGACATTGAGGTCGATTCCCGTCATGTACTTGAGGTACTGGCAGAAAACCCGACCCCGGGAACGAAAGCTGATGATCAGCAGGACCAGCAGCACCAGAACGACAGCCAGTGCGCCCATACGAAACAGGATCATCGGAGAAATCTCAAGACCTTCCCAGAACATCGCTGTCCTCCCCCATCTTCAGGCAACGCCGCCTCGGCGCGCTGAAGGAAGCAAATACTCGACCCAGTGTAACCCATCAGGCCCCGGGTTTACTCTCCGGGCTCATCCCCGTTCAGGAGATGACTCTCCTCGATCTCCTCGAAGAAATTCTCGGGAACCAGGACATCCCGCCCCTTGGAACCGGCCGGCGGCCCGACGATTCCCTCGGCCTCCATCATGTCGATCAGACGGGCTGCACGGGTATATCCCAGCCGCAGGCGCCGCTGAATATGGGAGGCCGATGCCTTCCGTTCCCGGACGACGATCCGGGCCGCCTCGTCGTACATCGGATCCTCATAGTCCTCAATCCCGCCGCCTCCATCGGAAGAGCCGCTGCCGCCCTTCTTTCCACCGACGGGTTCGTGCTTGAGAATCTCCTTCTGATAGTCCGGCTTGGCAAATCGTTTGATATAGCCGACGACTGAGGCGATCTCCTTCTCCGTCACCAGCGGGCCGTGGAGGCGCAGGATATTGGAGGTCCCAGGCGGAAGGTAGAGCATATCGCCACGACCGATCAGGTGCTCCGCCCCCATGGAATCCAGGATGGTTCGCGAATCGTGACGGGAGCGGACCTTGTAGGCGACACGGCATGGGAAGTTGGCCTTGATGATCCCGGTCAGCACATCCACCGAGGGCCTCTGGGTCGCACAGATCAGGTGCAGCCCCACCGCCCTCGCCTTCTGGGCGATCCGGGTAATGGCCTCTTCAACGGCCCTCCCGGAGGTCATCATCAGATCGGCCAGCTCGTCGATGATGATCACGATGTAGGGCAGAGGCTCGAAATCCTCAAGATCGGCCTCGCCTCCGAGGAACTGATCGATCGTCCGGGCGAGACGATCCGGGTGAGAGACCAGTTGGTTGTACTGCTCGAGATTCCTTACGCCCAGCATCGCCAGGCGCCGATAACGATTATCCATCTCGTCCACCGCCCAGCCCAGGGCATTCGCGGCTTTTTTTGGTTCGGTAATAATCGGCGTCAGCAGGTGGGGAATATCACGATAAACTCCCAGCTCCACCATCTTGGGATCGACAAAGATGAACTTGACTTCGTCGGGTTTGGCCCGATAGAGGATCGACAGAATCATCGCGTTGATCCCGACCGATTTACCGGATCCGGTGAAGCCCCCGATCAGAAGATGAGGCATCCTCTGAAGATCGGCGACAAAGGCTTTCCCGCGGATATCCACCCCCATGCACAGGCTCAGCAGAGACCTGGTCTTCTGGAATTCCGGAGCATCAATCAGCTGCGAGAGGCGAATAATCTCCGGCTCCGGATTGGGCACCTCGATCCCGATAGTCGCCCTGCCGGGAATACGCTCAATCCGAACCGAGGGTGTTTTCAGAGCCAGGGCAAGATCCTCGGCAAGATTCTGAACCGCCGCGATCTTGACGCCCGAGGCCAGTTTGAATTCATAGGTTGTAATCACCGGGCCCGTCCGGATTCCGACGACCTCGCCACGAACCCGGAACTCATGGCACTTCTGCGTCAGCATCGTGCCGATCTCCATCAGGAGATTCGAATCCCGCTCCACGCCTGCATCGGCCGGCTCGAGAAAACTCAGCCGCGGTAGATCGTAGCTGTCGAGATCCTCGACGAAGTCAAATTCCTCCTGGACAATCGTCGGTTTCGGTTGGACCTTCGGAGGCTCGGCTTCCGGTTTTTTCCTACGAGCCGAGGACAGCACCGCCTTCGGTTTTGAAAGGACCGGAATCTCCGGCGCAGCTTCTCCCGGCCCACTCTCATTCTCAGGCTCGGGCGCCGCCTTCCGATTGATGCGGAAGGAACCTCGACCTTCCACCTCCTTGACGATAATGCTCTGCGGCTGCGCCTTGCCTCCCTCGAGGTGCGAGAGGTGCTTCTCGAGCACCTTCCGACGTCCATCCTTTTCCCTCTGCTCCCTCAATTTCCGTGCCTTCAGCTCGCGCCTTTTTTCCCGCCTTTCCCGCATCGCAGCCATCAGACCTTCGGTCCCCTTCTCAAAGGAGAATTCGAGAACGATGAGGAGCCCGACCAGGAAGAGGAAGAAGAGTACGAGCACCCTCCCCACCGGACCCGCCAGGCCGCCGAGAAGATCCTTCGAGGCCGATCCCAGGAGCCCCCCGCACTCCAGAACACCTCCGCGGTAGGGCATCTCGCCGCACAGCAGTGCGATGAGACCCGGAAGGGAACAGAGCATCAGCAGCCAGCCCCCCAGATGCCACCACCTGATTTCCACACCCTCGCTTTTGAGGAGTCTGAACCCGGCCAAGCCGAGGATGACGGGCAGAAGGAGAGAGGCCAGGCCGAAAAAGGCCAGGAGAATCGCAGATAAAACCGCGCCTGTTCTGCCGATCAGATTGGAGGTCCGATGCTGCCCCGTGGCGATATGGAAGGGGCTTGGGTCCAGGGGATTATGACTGAGAATCGCGAGCAGAGTCATCAGGGCGATGACCAGCATTCCGATCGCGACGATCCTCCGGAGCAGGCGATCGTTCATCCGAGCAAACCCCACAGGAGAACAATCAGGCCCAGAGGCAGGCAGTACCAGGCGAATCGATCGAATACCTTCGAGGAGACCATCCGGATCACGAGGCGAAGGGCCACATAGCCGGTCAGGGCGGCAACAGCGGCACCCAGGATGGCCGGCCCCCAGAAACCGAGGCTCCCCGAATCAAGGACCTCACGATGAGACATCAGCTCGACCGCGGTGGCCCCGAGAATCGCCGGCACACTGAGCAGAAAGGAGAAGCGGGCCGCCCAGCGTCGTTCGAGCCCCACGCCGAGCCCGGCGGCGATCGTTGTTCCCGAGCGGGAGAGACCGGGAAAAATCGCAAGACCCTGGAGGAGTCCGATGAAGAGTGCCTGAGGAAAACCCATGTCCCTTTCCGCCATTGAGCCTCTTCCCAGCCATCGCGTCGAGAGGACCAGAAGACCCGTCACCATCAGACACACACCGATGACGAGGGGATTGGCAAATGCGTCGGTCGCAAAATGTCGCAGCGGAAAGGCAAAGACGCCGGTTGCCAGGGTTCCGGCCACCAGAAGTGCGAGGAAGCGCCAGCCGCTCTGAAGCCATCGGAGAATTTCTTTCCGCTCGGCATAGATCACCGCACAGGCGGTCCCCACGTGGAGCAGCGAGTCAAAGACGACGCCCGGTTGCTGAAATCCACCGCCCAGGCGTTCTGCCAGAAGCTGGGCCAGGGCCAGATGACCGGAGGATGACACCGGCAGAAACTCAGTCAAACCCTGAAGGACCCCGAGTATCAGAGCCAGCCACCAGCTCATACCGGCATCTCCGGACCGGAGCAAAAAAAATGAAAGGAGGGATCAATCCACATCATCAACATGGGAGAATGGTACCGCAACCTGCCCAAGGCACCAACGAAGATACGGATTCGAGGTTGTTGCGCTCAGGGTTGGCTTGAGGCGGGGCGGCGCCGTGAGTCCTTTATCGGGCCAGGTTCTTCTCAGGCGCCGTCCAAGGCGCCGCTTCCGCCTTCATGGTCGCGAACATCTTTTCCACCTCCGTTACGAGCAAATCGGCGACTTTCTGATGCCCCTTAGGGCGAAAATGAGCCAAGTCGAAGAATATCTCCGGTCCTGCAAGGACCTCGGCGGCATCCTGCGACACGGCTCCCTCAAGTGACCAACGTCGGTCTCCACCAACAGTCGGCCGCACCATTGCTATCTCTTGCTTTCCTGAGAAGATGGAGAAACCCTGACTCTCTGGAGTAGAACGGCGTCTGAGAAGCCTGCCCTAGTGGGCGAGAACCCGTTCGGAAGAGGACCACCCTTAAGAGCCAAAAAGAAAGCCCTCGACGTCGAGCTTCCTCCCATATCTATACTTACCCGCAAGTAACGGTACAGCAGTGCGTGCGCCATCCAGTTGTGGGAACATTCCCTGGAAGCGCCGACAATAGTACCCTCCGGAAGAACCTGCTCGAGTGTCTTCAGTTGCTCGAACAACGTGCGGTCTCTCCGTGCGGTCCCGGTTTGAGCAACCGACCAACATACAATGAGCAGTAGGGTTACCACGGCGACTACTCGCGCAGTCCTTCCTCTGCGCGCGCTCTCGGTACATCTAACTCGGAGGCGTGGCCTCCAGGTCCCAGCAACAATCAATCCTGCAGCCATTGAAAAGAACGGAAACGACGGCACAAGGTAAAAGGACCTACACGAATGGCTCACGAGCAGCGGAAGACTCCCCGACACCGCAACCGTCGTGCAAGCCAACGCGGCCAAAACCACCTCTCTCCCACAGACTCCCTTAAACACTGGCCGCCTACGCCTGAATGCAGCGATGATCACCACCAACCCCATGGGGGCGGTATTCTCAAAGAGAGTACGAAGGAGGGCTGCTCGTGAGCCACCAATGGTCCTCGCACCAGAAAGCGCTGGTCCGAGATGTTGGTGGACGTAGGATAGAATTGAATTCCTCGCTGATGGACTCAAGGCAACAAATACTGTTCAAACTCCTAATACCAAAGAGATTACGAGCATTACAGTAACAGCCCTACGAGCTGAGACGGCAGAAAAAAAACCCGCGAGCACGATAGGAGCAATGAACGGAAAAAGGCCAGGCGGACCCTTCGTGAGTGCGGCGCACGTCAAAGCCAAGCCCGCAAAGACCGACCATACGATATGCACACTCAAGCGTTGCGTGCGGAGCGCTCTTAGAATCCCCAGGAAAGCCAGTAGGCAGAACACCGTCATGGTATTCTCAAGGATGTTATTGCTGTAGGCCCAGGCCCACTTCGGAACCAGCACCCAGATCAGGACCGGTAGCCAGGCAAGCCGCTGCATCGCACACTGATTCATCAAGTGGCTGAGCTGCTGCCAGCACAGAACAACGAGCCAGGCGGATATCAACACAACCATGAGACAGTATGCTTTTTCTACGAGAAAATGATCCCCCGCGAGCTTAAAGAACAGTGATTGGACGATCAATCCAAGAGGAGGCTGCTCATAGAATTGCGGATAGAGGGTTGCAGTGTAGTACGGTTGCCACCACGTGCCGAGGCCAATCGAGAGGTTCCGGCTAATGGTTGCGTAGGTGATACCGTCGAGAAACATGCCCCAAGCGAAGAGCCGTGGAAGTAGAAGTATGCAGCCGCACACCAGAACCGCATACCACCCCCACTGCCATGTGAGGTTGCCGCGCTGCCTCACCTTTCGTGCAAAGTCATTCGCCATCGTTCGAGAACAGCCGGGAGGAACGAGAAGGGATAAGGTATAGTGATTTCCTTTCTCTCATCCCGTCAATCCTAGCAGAATCAAACACACCCGAAGGGCAAACTCCACTTATTTGAAGCCTTGAGAGCCGGCTTCCGACGGAGACCCAGCTTGGCGATCTTTGCGAACTTTGCGAGAGATTGCCTTGGGCGGGCCGGGGCCTGTGCCCGAGAAATCTCCTGTCGATCAGAGCTAAACACCCTCAAAATGAGGTCTGTTTCTTTGATACCATTCAGCGGGTGGACAAGCTCAGGCATTGAGCGAGGGGAGCGAGTGTGGGTAGCTGCTGGGTATATTACATTGATGGGATCGGCGCCGGGATCTACCTCCTCTTCGGCCTGTCCCGCCTCGACCTTTGGCGACGCCAGGCTCATCGCCCGGCCCATCTCCAGTTGGCGGCTATCGCGTTTTCCGCTCTCCTGGTCAATGGAACAGGCCGTCTCCTCCAGAATCATGCCGGAGCCCAGTTTCCCCTGGGCATTTCCCTCAACCTTCTGGGCGTCGGCGGGGTGACCGTGTCCATACTTGAGCTGGTCCTGGGCCTGGCCCGCATTCGTCCACCCAAAGCGGTCCGGATCGTGGAAATCGGCATCCTGTTTCTGGCCGCAGCCTCCGGCCTGGGGGGCGAAGTCGTGGTTGTGACGGAGGTGTTCTCCTCGGTGATGCTGCTGGCAGCCCTGGGAACGGGAGTCCTCGCTTCACTGCGAGGGGACGAAGAATCGCGACTGCTCCTCGCGGGAGTTATCGTCCTTGTCGTTTGTCTCGTATTGGATCTCAGCGGTGCGATGGGGCTCCTGCCATGGGCGCCGGGTCTTCCTATTCTGGGTTTCCTGATACTGTTCCTGATCGCTGCCCACGCCGTGAATCTTCGCCTCCTCCGGGAGGAATCGGCTTCCCGCACAGATCCTCTGACCGGCATCCTGAACCGCCGCGGTTTCCTGGAACTTTCTCAGCTGGCCCTCAATCTGGCTGAGAGATCCCGGAGTCCCTGGTCCATCATGATGGTCGACGTGGATCATTTTAAGCCGATCAACGACAGCTTCGGTCACCCTCAAGGGGATCTCGTCCTTCAGGAGATCTCGAGTGTACTCACCGGCATGGTTCGGAAACAGGATCTGGTTGCCCGATGGGGTGGGGATGAATTTATCCTGCTGCTCTCGAACACCGGTTCGGAAGGTGGGCTGGAGCTTGGTCGGAAGATCCTCTGTGCTGTCAGGAATCTCAGACTCAACATCGGGGATGGAGCTCTTTCCCTCACGATCTCGGCAGGTCTCACCGAAGGTCTTGAGGGGGAGGCCCTGGCGCAGAGTATTCAACGGGTGGACAAGGCACTCTACCGGGCCAAAGCCGAAGGGAGAGATCGCGTGGTACTGGAGGAGACAGGGCGCTGAATACCGGGATCGTCCGGTTTTCGCCGTCTCCCCGGGCTTAGGGCCCGCGCAAAAATTACTTCCGCTTTTCGCATCCCATCTGCACCACATCTTCGGCTCGGGCTCAATCTGGAAATTCTCAACGCAGGCAAGGCTACGCCTCCGATTCCCCTCAATCGCCCA
>JANTFG010000189.1 GCA_024763555.1 Thermoanaerobaculales bacterium | reverse complement strand
TTCGAACCCGCGGTCCAGGTCGCCCCAGACAACTGCTTAGCAGGCAGCCCTGTTCAACCACTCCAGCACCTCACCGGGTGGGAAGGCACATTGTAGGCCGAAGGCCTTCGTCTGTAAAGAGGGACTTGGCGTACGAAAGGCCTCCTCGGGGTCCTGATGGGGATGTTGGTGGGGCGTGGGGAGGCATTTCGGCGGAAAAGGTTGTAGAATGGCGCCGGTGACTCCTCCCCGGAGTCCGGCCGGAGGGATGGCCGAGTGGTTGAAGGCGCTGGTCTTGAAAACCAGTGAGGTTCACGCCTCCAAGGGTTCGAATCCCTTTCCCTCCGCCAGTTAAACCTATTCATTTCAAATCTTTTGACCATGATTCCCTAGCGAAAATCTCAGAAATGCTCCTTTTCTGCTCCGGCCGAAGGCGGCGCGTATTGTACTGATGGCTGATCGATAGTGGTAGGATGGTCAGGATGAACAAAGAACATCACATGAAGCTTCGATCTGACTCCCATTGGCCCTGGAGGAAAAGGATGGCTGCACGCGGATTTTTCACATACGTTCTCCTTTCAACTGTAATTTTCGGAGTCTCCGTGATTCCTGCAGCCGCGGTCGACTTTGTGGTCACCTTGACGGATGATCAGGTCGATTCAAACCCGGGAAACGGCGTTTGCTCGGTTGACGGCACCCCAGGCAACTGTTCGTTGCGGGCGGCAATTCAGGAAGCCAATCACCTGGCGGGCTCGGATCGAATCACGATTCCAGCAGGCATTTGGTACCTGGATCTCACCGGTGAAGGCGAGGACTCTGCCGCCACGGGAGATCTGGATATCTATGACAACCTGGAGATCATCGGCGCCGGAAGTGCGCTGGTCACGATCAATGGCAGCCTTCTGGGAGATCGGATTTTCCATCTCACGAATCAGAATTCCATGGATCCGGCGCCTACTGTCACGATTGAGGGTGTTACGATAACGGGCGGTCAGGCAACAACGGCTCTAACCTTTCTGGGCGGCGGGCTCTTCATGGAGAGTTATGGCACGCTCAACATGACGGACGTCCGGGTGATCGGCAACCAGGCCAATCAGGGTGGCGGGATGGAAGTCATCGGCGGCGCCGGCACGATCAGCGACTGCAGCTTTCTCGACAACACCGCGCTCGATGTCGGGGTGACCAATGCCATCGGTGGGGGGCTTTACGCCAGCTCGGCTCAGATCGAGATCACGGCTTCGACCTTTTCAAACAACAGCTCCGCGGTCGGCAGTGGTGGCGTTTACGGCCACGGCTGCGATCAGATGAGGATCATCTCGTCGACTCTGGCATGGAACGTCGGGATCGCCATCGGCTCCTGGAACTCGAATGTCGAGATCGTCCAAAGTACCATCGTCACCGACTCTGAAACCGGAATCAGTTTCGGATCCTATGACGGCGCCAATACTCTTTCACTTGCGGGTACGGTCCTGACAGGGAATGCCTACCAGAATTGTGCGATCAATTCGGGGATCTATACCCATTCGACCAATGTGGAGAGCGGCAATTCGTGTGGTTTCGATACTTCAGCGGGTGAGTTGATCGACACCGATCCCAAACTGGGCGCCCTTGGCGACAACGGCGGGCCGACTGAAACCTGCGAGCCACTACCGGGAAGTCCCTTGATAGATCTCATGGCAGGAGCGGATCCGAATTGCCTGTGGGAAGATCAGCGCGGCGTACGGAGGCCTCTGGACGGGAACTGGGACGGTGTTGCCGACTGCGACGTCGGCGCCGTGGAATCCACCCTGATCTTCGCCGACGGATTCGAATCCGCAACCACAGATCAGTGGTCCGGAGTCTCTTTGTAGAGCTTCCGGAAAAACTGCTGCGATCAGGAAAGGAGTCGGAGGAATCGCGGCTTTCTTCCTCGCTTTTCATCCTGTTCGACACGATGATTTCGAGACAGAGCATTGCCGTGAACATCGGGTTTCTGGAGCCTACCAGGCCAACCTCTGCGAGATTCACCCGATGTCAGGTCTGGCGCCGGAGCAGGAGCCGATGCCGGAACGGAGGGCCGAAGATGGGAGGCGGTGGCCGAAACCGATGCGGTCGTGGGAGTGCGGTTCCTTCGGGCGCGGCTCCCTCTCAAAAAAGGGAGGGCTCCTCTCCCGCTTGGATCTCCGGAGGTCCCGTGGGCCGGCCTGCCTCGGCAGGCCGGGGCCGGTTCACCTCAAAGCAAACCACAGCTCAAATACCTCAACGAGGGCTCTCGCGCTTCAAGCGCCCCTTGTCCCCGGTAGGAACTCGGAAGGGATCGGATCCACTCGTGCGAGGAGGCTGACATCATGCGTAGTAATCTTCGATGCCTGGCAGTACTTGTCGTCGTTCTCAGCTGCAGCGCCCTGCTTTGGGCCGCAGATTTCGACACCCTGTTCACCGGCCGGACCTTGCGATTGGACTACTTTCACAGCGGGAATGCCGACGAGGAGCACATTTCCATCGACGAGCTGCGCCTCGAAGACAACTGGCCGGGCAGCCGCACGCGTCTTTTAGACGACAGCAATCTCGGGAAATATCTTTTCGTCGTTGTCGATCTCCAGACCCAGCTACCGATCTACGAAGATTTCGTTACACCGGGATCGGAGCCGTGGGAGAAGAACATCACAGCACTGAGCGACCCGGCGAGATTGAAGTGGCGCGATCTGGTCGACCCGGCGACACCGATTCCGACGCCGTGGAATCAGAATGCCTATGACAAGGTCGCCTACGCCTTTCAGAAGAAACGTCAGGAATTGCGCGCAGCCCGAGCCTCGGAGGAGGAGATGGATCGCTATTTCGCCGAGGTTAAGAAGATCACAGCGCCGATGCTGGCACAGGAGACCTATGCCGAGGAGGTCGGAGCTTTCGAAGGGGCCGGCTACCAGGCCAAAGGACTGTATCGTTCATCGACCGATTGCATCATGTTTACCCGGAACCCAGATCACTTCTGTCCGGTCTGCGCCTCGGCCATCGAAGAGGTGATTGACCTTTACGCAGACTGAATGGGCTCAGGATCGAGGAGAGCAGGAACAGGAGCCGGAGTCGCCAGCCGGAACCGATTCCGGAGCCGGGTCTGATGCCCGAGAGGCGAGGCTGAGCCGGCTGTCCTCCATCTAAGTCGCACTCGAAGTGGTTGGAATATCCCACGACCGCATCGGTTTCGGCGACCGCCTCCCAGCTCCGGCCTTCCGTTCCTGCTCCTGATCCCGCTCCGGTCCTCCGCTCAGGCTCCTGCATCGGTGAGCGGTTCCGGCTCCTCTTCCCGCCCCTGCTCCCGGGCCGAAGACAGGATCAGCCCCTGTGCTTCAGTCGCGCGTGATCTCTTTGTAGAGCGTTCCGGCCTTCCCCAGATTCACGCCGAGGCCGTGGTAGACCTTTGCCTCCGGCGAGTAGACGAATGGCCGCACCTTTTTCGGGTCGGGAATGCCCCGACTGTCGAGCACCTCTTCCGCGGCCTTGATGTCGAGGATCTCACCGACAAACATGGTGTGCAGCCCGATTTCCAGGGTGTGGCGCACGGCGCATTCCAGGACCAGCGGGACCTCGGCCAGATAGGGGGCATCGACCAGCTCGGAGCGCACCGCGGTGAGACCCGTCGCAGCGAGTTTGTCCGTAGTCCGACCCGAGGCGCGGCCGAAGAACTCGGCTTCGTGTGCAAGCTCCTCCGAGGGAACATTGATCGTGAAGGCTGCGTGCTCCACCAGCCCGGCGAAGCTGTAGGTGGCTTTGCGCAGGCAGATGTTCACGCAGGGCGGCTTGGAGCAACAGATGCCGCCCCACGAGACCGTCATCATATTCGGCTTTCCATCAAGGTCGTAGGTTCCGATGATCCACACCGGAGTGGTGAATACCAGCGGTTTCGCACCGATTGATTCGAACATCTGAACCTCCCGAGAAGCCGAGTGTACCGGTTCTTGCGTTCTCCGGACAAATTAGGGCACTGCCAAGAATTTCTGTGTCGAGTGCCCTCAGGAATGAGTTTCGCCTGATTTTCCGCATACAGCAGGTCTGAACTGGTAGGTGCAGGAAATCAGTTTTCCCAATTCAATCAACCGATCGATCTTCTGAACAACACGAAAAGCACCCCGTCGGAGACCCGGAAAAGCCGACTGTTCTCAGTTGAAGTCGGACTTGAAATAGTCGGAGCATCCCACGACCGCATCGGTTTCGGCGACGATCTCCCTGCTCAGACTCGGGACACCAGGGTTGTGCCCGGCGCACGCATTCCGCTCAGAGACCCACGGTCCCCCCGGCTCCGGCATCGGCTCCGGATCTGCGGCTCCGGCCCCGGTCTTCCGCTCCGGTTCCTGCGACGGTGTGCTGTTCCCGTCCCCGCTCCGGATTCGGCTTCGGTCTTCGGTTCCTGCTCAGGCTCCTGCTCCGGTCCCGGTTTCGGGCTCGAGTTGCGTGATCCTTCCCGCAGCCCGCGTACAATGGAACCGAGGGAGGCCTTGATGCCAGAACCACGGTGGCGCCGGCAATTTAATGATCTCAAGACACGACGGCCGGAGCTGGCCGAGCGAGTCTGTCGGAAGCTCCTTGTCGACATGCAGCGACAGGGCCTGGTCGATTTCGATGCTCTGGACGAGGAGGTCGCCCTTGCTCTGCGTCTTCACGAAGAACGTCGGGGTGTCGATCCCAACCGCCCGAAGCCCCGGATAACGCCGGAATCACGGGTCGAGCTGTACCGCCTGGCCCTGGAATACGCGGCGCGTTATCTCGAGCCCGAGGAGATCTCCTCGGTCATTCTCCTGACGGAGAAACGTCAGCTGGCCTTCGAGGTCTCCCGCATGGCGGAAGATGCAGATACTCCCCTGGAGGCTCTTCGGGCAAAAATCGTCGAGTTTCTCAGCTTCGCGCCGGCGGATACGGTGGCGCCGCGAGCGGATGTCATCGGCACCCGGGCGGCCCTTGTTCGTCGCCTGATGACGGATCAGCTGGATTTCATCGCGGTCGCCAAGAAATTCGTCCGGATTCGTGACTTTCAGTATGTTCTCGACCACATGATTCCGACCGCAGGCAACCAGGGACGGATCGGAGGGAAGGCCGCGGGGCTGATGCTGGCCCGCTCAATCCTGATCCGGGCGGCACGCCAGGGACGTTTCGAGGGAGAGTTCTCCATCCCCGAGTCCTTCTTCCTTCCATCCAATGGAATTCTCGAGTTCATCGAACTCAACGGCCTGGAAGAGATCATCAACCTCAAGTACGGAACCATGGAGGAGATCCGGGAGGAGTTTCCCCTGGTCGAACGTCTGTTTAAGAGTGGAACCTTTCCGCCGATTGTTCGGCAGGGGCTGCGTGACATGCTGGAGCGCATCGGTGAAAAGCCCCTGGTCGTCCGATCCTCCTCCCTGCTGGAGGACCGGATCGGCCACGCGTTTTCCGGGAAATACAAGAGCCTCTTTATCGCCAATCGCGGGACGATCGAGCGACGTCTCAAGGAGCTGGAAGATGCGATCTCAGAGGTCTACGCCTCGATCTTCCATCCCGATCCCATTGAATACCGGAGAGATCGCGGCCTCCTGGATTTCCAGGAACAGATGGGAATTCTCATCCAGGTCGTCGTGGGAAAGGAGTATTCGGACCTGCTCTTGCCCGCCTTTGCCGGAGTGGCATTTTCCCGCTGCGAGATGCGCTGGTCGCCCAGGATCCGGAGGACGGACGGGATGGCCCGCCTGGTCCTGGGCCTGGGAACCCGGGCGGTGGACCGGACCGGCTCGGATTTTCCGGTTCTGGTCGCCCTGGAACAACCCACCCTCCGGGCTGTCCAGCAACCGACCGAGATCTTCCGCTATTCTCAGCGAACCGTCGACGTGGTCGATCTCAAGAGAGGCTGCTTCGAGGCCCTGGATCTCGAGAAACTGATGGGAAGAATCGCGAAGGAATTTCCGATGAAACGGGAGATCTTCTCGATCTATCGGGACGGCCAGATCATGCCTCTCTGGGGTGTGTTACGGAAACAGGACATCCCCGATCTCGTCGTCAGCTTCGATGGACTCCTGGAATCGCCCTTCCCCGCAAAGCTCAAGAACATCCTGGACCTGCTGGAGGAAGGCCTTGGGGAGCCGGTGGACATCGAATTTGCCCATGACGGCGAAAATTTCTTTCTGCTCCAGTGCCGGGCGCTCAGTTTGGCCTCATCGGCGCGTCGGGTCCCGGTGCCCCGGGATATTCCCCCGGAAGACAGAGTTTTTTCGGCCGACCGCTTCGTCCAGATGGCCCAGCTCGAGGACCTGGAATACATCGTCCTGGTCGATCCGCGCGACTACGAAAAACTCCCCACGGCCGAGGCCATGCGCCGGGTCGCCGCCGGGGTCGGGGCCGTCAACCGCGCGCTGCCGGCCCGCCGATTCATCCTGATGGGACCAGGTCGCTGGGGCAGCCGCGGAGATATCCGCCTCGGAGTGCCCGTTTCCTACTCGGATATCTGCCACACCTCGCTCCTGATCGAAGTGGCGCGGATGAAGGGGAACTACCGCCCCGACGTCAGCTTCGGAACGCATTTCTTCCAGGACCTCGTCGAGGCGAAGATCGCCTACCTGCCCCTGTATCCCGATGAGGAACAAAACATCTGGAACGAAGAGATCCTCAACTGTAGCCCCAGCGTCCTCGCGGACATTCTTCCGGAGTATGCGGACCTCGAGCAGGTACTGCGTGTGATTCACATCCCGGAGGTCGCCGAGGGGAAGCTTCTTCACATCATCATGGACGGCGAGTCAGATGAAGCGCTGGCTTTTCTGGTACCGCAGCGAAAGAACCGAAATACCGGAGGATACGATGAGTTCTGAACAGTGGAGCCTGTTGACAACCATTCAGGGCAGCTTTGAGGAGGATCAGCTCTGCGCCTTTTTGAAGGCCAACGGCATTTCCGTTTCGACCCGCGGCGAGGCCCTGCGCCACACCCACGCGATGGTCATGGACGGTCTGGGACGCGTGGAGGTGCTGGTGCCGCCGGATCAGCTTGAAAAGGCGCGGGATCTCCTGGAAAAGGTCGAATCCGGCGCCCTGCGTCTGGAGGATGCCGGGGAAGAAAACAGCCCCGCCGGATAGCTTCCGACGGGGCCGGGATTAAGGGTCCGCGCAAAAATTACTTCCGCTTTTCGCATCCCATCTGCACCACATCTTCGGCTCGGGCTCAATCTGGAAATTCTCAACGTAGGCAAGGCTACGCCT
>JANTFG010000188.1 GCA_024763555.1 Thermoanaerobaculales bacterium | reverse complement strand
GGATCCGGGGCCGGAGCCGCACATCCGGAGCCGATGCCGGAGCCGGTGGGGACGTGGTTCTTTGAGCGGAATACCTGGGCCGAGCACAACCTTGGTAACCCGAGCCGGAGCAAGGGAGCGGTGACCGAAACCTAAGCGATCGTGGAATGTTCCGACCACTTCGAGTGCGACTCTCCCTGCTCAGCTTCGCATTTCGGGCGTCAGGGCCAGCTCCGGATGCGGTTCCTGCTCCTGCTCCAGCGGAAGACCGACCCGGTTGATCGTCAAGAAGCCGCAAGGGCCATTGAACCCTTCGACCAGGTCCGGGCAATACATTGAGCTTATTGCATCCGCGCCGGTGAGGGGGCCGGCAGCCGTCCACCTGATCCGGACGCCGCTCCGGACTCAGGGTTCCTGGGTCTTCAATTCAGCCTCGAGTCTGTCAACCAGTTCCTCCATCTCCGCGACGAGACTTTCAAAGGGCGCCGCCGTCGAGAAGTCGACTCCTGCGCGTTGAAGAAGACTGACGGGGTGATCGCTTCCTCCCGCGCGCAACAGCTCGAGGTAGCGGCTCCTCTGCTCTTCGGCCTCAACGGGATTGCCCGACCTGAGCCTGCGATGAATCATCGTCGCCGCCGCTTTTGAGGTCGCATACTGGTAGACGTAATAGGGAGAATGGTAGAAATGGGGAATCCGTGCCCAGGTATTCCGGTACCACTCCCGATCATCGAGACTCTCTCCGAAGAAAGTCTGAAGAGATTCAAGATAGATTTCCTGAAGCCGGGTCGAGGTCACCGGCCTGCCCTCTTCCACCTCCCGGTGGGCCTTCAATTCGAAATCGGCAAAGAGCGTCTGACGGAAAAAACCGGCGGCGATGTCATCGATTCCGTGCTGCAGAAGGACGATTCTCTTCAGAGGATCTTCCTCCCGCTCCAGCAGAAGGTCGAGGAGGAGATTCTCGTTGAGCATACTGGCCACTTCGGCAACGAAAATAACGTACTCCGCAGTTGCAAAAGGCTGGGAAGCGTGCGAGAGGACCGAGTGCATGCTGTGACCCATCTCGTGGGCGACCGTGAAAGCATCATTCAGGGTGTCCGCATAGTTGAGCAGCATGTAGGGATGCACTCCGTAGACCCCGGCAGAGAATGCTCCTGAGCGCTTCCCCTCATTCTCGTACACGTCGATCCAGCCCTCATCGAAAGCCCGGCGGACGGTGCTCTGGTAATCCTCTCCGAAGATCGCCACCGAATCCACGACCAGATCCCTGACCTCCACGTAGGGGAAAGGCCATTCGATCTCCACCAGCGGCAGGTAGGCGTCAAAATAGCGATATCTTTCAAGACCCAGGACCCGTTTTCGAAGCGCATGATAGCGACGAAGAGCTTTGGAACCTCCAGCTGCCGTCTCGATGAGCGTCGAGACTACCGACACGGGAATCGCATTCTCATCGAGTTCCGCCTCGAGGGTGCTGGAGTAGCTCCGGGCCTGGGCCAGGAACCAGTCCCGCTGAAGCACACCGTCATAGATTGCCGCCCAGGTGTTCTCGGTGGAATCGAAAACCGAGAAATGAGCCCGAAACAGGGCCTCCCGGTCTTCCTGCTTCCTCAGGCTGTGCAGGCCGTTTGAATAACCCGCATGGGAGGCAACAATCTCCCGACCGTCCGAGAGTTTCACCGTCGGAAAGGCCACGTCGGCATTGGCGAGCATGGAATAGATTTCCGAGGGCGTCCTCCCCAGGGGCGCCGCAAAGGCCAGCAGGCGCTCTCCGTCTTCATCCAGCACGTGTTCGTGCAGCCGATAGCTCTCCGTGATACCGAAACGATAGGGCTCAAGCTCCGGCGTCTCATCCAACCATTGAGCCATCGTCTCGAAGGGAACCTGGAGCAATTCGGGCGTATACCACGCCGTCGCCTGCTGGAAGCGGGCGAAAAGATTCCGGACCCGACCGAGCTTTGCCCGGATCGCGGTGTTTCGTGCATCCTCGGACTCTTTGAGACCCGGATACCTGTAGACCCTGTAGGCCAGCATTCCCAGCTCATCGGAGAGGCGACTTGCTTCGAGAATCCGCTCGGGCCCCTCGGCCAGGCTGCCCTTCAGCCCTTCGTAACGACTCATCAACTCCTCGACCCGGACCAGATCCTTCTCCCAGCCCTCCCAATCCGAGTAGATATCGTCGAGCTTCCACTTGAATTCCTCCGGGATCTCCTCCCGGAGCCGTGTTGAGGGTCGAGCACCCGAGGGCTTTGGTGAAAGACAGCATCTTTCAAATCGTTTCTTCATCCACATCTCCCCGCATCGTTCTGAAAAAACTCCCATCCGCCGCAGCGGATGGGAGCAGATTCTCGAATCCCGGATTCCAGTCAGGCAAGGAGCTTCTTGATCATCTCCTCAATCACGCCCTCTTCGACCTCTTCCAGTTCATAGTTCACATTTGCGATCGGCTTGTTGACCTTGATGATCCGCTGCAGATCGATCGGAGTCCCTTCGACGACAACGTCAGCATCCGTCGCGTTGATCGTTTCTTCAAGTTCTCGGACCTGGACCTCTCCATAACCCATCGCCGGGAGAATTGCCGAGGCGTTGGGATATTTCTCGTAGGTTTTTGCAATGGAGCCCACAGCGAAAGGCTTCGCATCGACGATCTCGGCGGCGCCTGCGTTCTTCGCGGCAAACCAGCCGGCTCCGTAGCTCATGCCGCCGTGGGTCAAGGTCGGACCATCCTCGACGACCAGAGCCCTTTTGCCCTTGACGAGTTCGGGCTGATCCACCGTAATCACGGACCGGCATTTGATCAGACGGGCATCGGGATTGGCCATCCTGCAATTTGCCATGACCTGCTCGACCTTCTCCGGCTCCGCAGTATCCACCTTGTTCACGATCAGAAGATCCGCCATCCTGAGATTGGTCTCACCCGGGAAATAGCTCAGCTCGTGTCCCGGCCGGTGCGGATCTACCAGGGTGATGTAGAGATCCGGGCGATAAAAAGAAGTATCGTTATTGCCGCCATCCCACAGGATGACGTCGGCTTCCTTCTCCGCCTCCCGGAGAATCATCTCGTAATCGACGCCGGCATACACGACGAAACCATTGTCGATATGGGGTTCGTACTCCTCACGCTCCTCGATGGTGCACTGGTGGCGATCCAGATCCTCATAGGTCTCAAAGCGCTGGCAGGCCTGTTTCGCGAGGTCGCCATAGGGCATCGGGTGGCGAATGGCCACGACCCTCTTGCCCATTGCCTTGAGGATCCGGGAGACATAACGGGTGGTCTGACTTTTTCCGACTCCCGTACGGACGGCACAGATTGCGATCACCGGCTTCGTGCTCGGGATCATCGTCCGCGCTGCGGAACAGATGCCGAAATTCGGACCCCAGGCGATGACCTGGCTGCCCTTGTTCATGACATAGCTGTGGGGAACATCCGAATACGAGAACCAGACCTCATCCACATGATTCTCGCGCACGATCTTCTCCAGATCCTCCTCGGGAAGAATCGGAATTCCCTCCGGATACAGGGCGCCGGCCAGTTCCGGCGGGTAGACCCGGCCATCGATATCCGGGATCTGCGTCGCCGTGAAGGCAACGACCTCGTAGGCCTCGTTATCGCGGTAGAGACAGTTGAAGTTGTGGAAGTCGCGTCCTGCGGCGCCCATGATGACGACTTTTCTCCGCTCCATCATTTCCTCCTCATCACCAGCCCGCTGTATCGCGGGCTCTCCCCGCCGGGTAAAGCTGAACCGGCGGGGCAATATCTTAGCACCTCTTCAGAAATCAAAGTCCCGGCTGACGATCGATCGCTTCCTGCTGAGGTCATCCTGGACTCCGACGGAGATTTTCTGTTTTCCTCCTTCGGTCTCCACAGTGATCCTGTAGGTGAAATAACCTCCGCGCATCGCCTCCTCAAAGCGGGCCTTCTCCACAGTAATCCGCTGCTCCTCCCGGGCCAGAGGACTCTGATTCGCTTTGTCATCCCGGGAAAAGAAACTCAACAGAACCTTTGCCGTGAAGAGATCTCCCTGGGGCAGAAATTCCAGGCGACCCAGGGGAATCTTGACGGCGATGGGAATGCGGATCCGTTTCGCGCGGGAAGCGCCGAGATGGAATCGCCCCTTCGGCTCGCCGAATTCAACGCGGATGCCCAGGGGGTTCGCTTCGGAGGAGAAGAGCATGGCAGAGCGCATCTTTCCATCATCCTGCTCGGCCGCGCTCCGCCTGCGATACGCCCGACGGTATTCGAGTCGGTACTCCCGGTGTTTCAGCAGGCGCACCTCGATTTTCTTCTCCGCGCCCGGGTTCGGGTGATCCACCGTGTAGGCCAGTGAGTACCAGTGTCGCCATTGACGCTCAATCCCATCGACGGCATCCAGAATACTTTTCGAAAAGATCGACTCGCCACCGGTCGTCCCGGCGGCATCTTTCAGCATGTTTTTCCGGGTTCGCTCAAGCCATTGACCAAGATTCTGGGGCACCTGATTGCTACCCGGATCGGCAACTCCCGCCGAGGCCTCCTCTGTGTCGGGAAGGCGGTTCGGACCGTCCCCTCCCCCGAAAACTCCCGACCCGAGGCTCAGACCCGCTGAAGCATCGGAATCCGACGAGGTACTGATCCCGGAGGAATCGATCACGTAGAGGGCAAATCCAAGGTCCGACGCCTCCAGGGCGAGGTTTTCCCAGAGATCCTGCGCCGGGTAGGCGACGTCGCCATTGATATAGTCGATCGGAGAAAAAGAGGGCGCCCAGCTGGTTTTCGGCTGACCCGGCGAGAACACGATGAGGATCTTCCGACCCTCCATGCCCGAAAAACGCTGGATTGCCGTCAGGACCGCATTCCCGACCCGCTGGACCCGCCGCTCCATTTCCACCATGAATTCCCGACTCCGCTGCCGACGCTCGTAGTAATCCAGTTTCCGTTCCCCCGAGACCTTTGTGGTCGTCAGGGCATTGGTAAATACGATCCGCTGGGAGATTCCGTGGGCCTTGAGTTTCGAAATCTCATCAAGGGCCTTGAGGATTTTTCCCCGATCCCTGCTGGAATCAAGGAGTGCGTGCATCGTCCCATCAAAAGCCGCGATCGAAACCAGTTCCAGAGGGCGAGTGCCGTGGGCATACTGCCGCCGCAGAGCCTCGAGCGCCCGATCTCGGTCCCTGGGCTCCATCAGGTAGAGGTCGAAAAAGTAGATCATCTGACGGTACTCGGCCTGCGTCGGAGTCTCTCCCTGGATACCGGCCGGACCTCGAGTCCCGATGTCGATCTCGGAGAAGTTAGTGATTTCCCGCTTTTCCCCGTTTTCAAAGATCTCGAAGTCGGCCGCCTTGAGACCCCGAACCCGGCTTCCGTCCGAGGGATCAAAGACCCGGACGGGGACCTCAACAACCTGCACCGTCGCCTGCCCGGTGAAGGTCTTCACGGCTTCCCCGGACGACCCATAGAGCGCCCCGGGAAGGAGAAGGGCAACTCCCAACAGACAATTTCCAATCCGATTCTTGAGCATTAGCCTGTTTCCTTAATGACCTGGCAGGATCCGCCGCCGAATCTCTTCGAGGAATCGGCGTTCCTCTTCACTCAGACCGTCCGGACCTTCAACGCTCAGGCGTTGCCGGATCTCCTCGAAGCGACGGGCTTCTTCCGGACTCATCGAAGGCCCCGGCGCCGGAGTCAAAACCGGCGGACGCCGAAGCTTGTCCCGGACGGCAAAATAGTAGTAGAGAGCCCCGCAGAGCGCCCCGCCGAGATGGGCCCCGTGCCCGATCGGGAGTCCCCCGCCACGGCTCTGGGCGATCAGGCCCCAGACATCCAGACCAACGAAGGCCAGCGCACCGGCCATCGCGGGAACCGGGATGATGCCGAATACGAGGATCTTGTGTTTCGGAAAGATCAGCGCATAGAGAATCAGCAGACCCGAGATCGCCCCGGAGGCGCCCAGGGCCATCGTGGCAGGCCGTCCGATCAGCACCGAGGTCACACAGTGGACCACTGAGGCGATGACGGCCGCTGAAAGATAGAATTCCAGAAATTTCCGAGCACTGAGAAGGCGCTCCAGGATGGAGCCGAAGCTCCAGAGCACGACCATGTTGATGCCGATATGCCACCATTCGTAGTGGGAAAATTCCGAACTCAGGAGGGTCCAGAAATAGCCTGCCTTCAGCAGAGGCCAGCCCGTCAGGAAGTTCGAGGCCATGAAATCCCTCATCGCCGGCAAAAAGTTGGCGGCCTGCCACATCAGAAAGACGACGATATTGATCGCCACGATGGCAGGGACCATCACGAGTTTCCGCGTCATCCATTCCGGGGCTCTCGGCGGAAGGCGAGCCCGGAGTCGTTCAAAGTGAAAATCGGGATCATCACTGCGAGTCTGCGTCATATCCATGGAGATAAGGTACTCCGGATCGCCTGAGGTGGCAATGGGCGCGGGATGGCCGTGGCCGGAACAGGAACAGGAACAGGAACAGGAGCTGGAGCCGGAGCAGGAACCGGTGCCGGAGCCGGGGCGGCCGTGGCTTCCCGGCTGGAACAGGTGGACCGTCCATTGCGCCTGAGACTGCCGCTGATTCTGACCCTGACTCTGCCGCTGGCGCTTAGCCTGTCCCTGGATCCGGAGCCGCAAACCGAAACCGGAGCCGGAACAGCAATCCGGAACCGGGGCGGCCGAGGTTCTTTGAGTGGAGTGTGGGAGCGATGATCGCGGTCTCTGTTTCTGAAATCGGAGCTTTGATGTCGGGGTCGGCTCCGGAATCCGTTCCGGGTCGCGGCTCCGGACGCGGCCTCGGAAGGGGATTTGCAGCGAAAGGCCCCGAGGGACCGCTACCCCTGGGTGGAGGACCACTCCCCGGTATCTCCGGTTTCGAAACCGTCGGCAAAGAGATCGATCACAAAGGCGAGACTTCCACGGGAGATTACCGAAGAAGCTACGCTGTTCGCGTCAGTTCCCGGATCCCCGCTCCCGTCATAGACCAGACCCACCGCCACCCAGACAGGATCCGTCCCGGTCCCGAGATCGACCTCGATCTCCGCCGTGGCGTCGCTCGAGTATCCGCCGTTCTGAGCACCATCGACATCAGCTACACGGGTCCAACCGCTTGTGCCGCCGTCCATCGGCGGTTCGCTGCCCTCAGCCGCTCGGGCATACCAGAGAGAATATCCCCGCACGATGCTCGTCCCGCTCTCATTCAGAGCCTGAGCCTCTGCGGCGGGGGCCGACCACGAAAGAT
>JANTFG010000187.1 GCA_024763555.1 Thermoanaerobaculales bacterium | reverse complement strand
TCGGACCAGGCGCAGCGTTTCTGAGAGCCCAGCGAGCCCTTGAAACAGGTCTTCGGATCCGCCGGCATCGAGGCCAGGCGGGCCAGAACTCCGGCGGCTGCGGTGCCTTCGCCGGCGATGGACATCAGTTTTTCGGGACTCGTCAGGGCCTCAACTCCGGATTCAAGAGCCTTCCCGGTCACCTTCCGTACCGAGTAGAGCGCGTCGTTGACCACTTCCGGCAACCAGAAACCGGCTGCATAGGTGCGTCGTCTCGAAGGCCGTCGCCGGCTCTTCGGCTTCGGTGCAGCGGAATCATCGGTCATGCTGAGCAGAACCCGGATCAGGGCGATGCCGTCGCCGATGCAGTGGTGGAGCCGGCCGATCAGGGCGGAACCGCCGCGGTAATTGTCGATGAAGTGAAACTGCCAAAGCGGCTTGGTGAAGTCCAGGGGCGTCGACATCAGGCTGGAGACCAGATCCTCGAGTTCGTCCTTGCCGGCGGGCTGGGGGAGGCCCACCCGGATGAGATGGGCCTTGAGATTGAAGTCGTCGTCCTCGACCCAGCGGGGACCTCCGATGCCTTCAACGACCCGCTGGCGGAAGCGGTCGTAGATGAGAAAACGATCCTCAATAATTTCCTTGATCCGGGCGAAGTCCACCTGCTCGTGAAAGGACATGACCGCCGTGATGACCATCAGGTTGCTTCGGTCTTCCATGTGAAGCCATGCAGCATCGACACTTGACATCGGGCGTCCCGGACCAAACATAAAATTCATCTCAGGCCTCCTTCGTCGGCGGGGCCTTCCCCGCCTGCTGCTGGGATCACCCCGGTAATGCTGAAGATCCTCAGGTACCCACTCGATGCATTCCGGGGAAGAATCCCTGCAAAGACTGTAGCAAAAACTCGGGACGAAAACACCGCTCCGGGGGAAAGTCGTGGATAATGCAGAGATGGAAGATCGGAATCTTCTCTCCTGCGAGGGCCTCGAACGGAGTTTCCGGGACTCCCGGGGGAGCCGTCTGATCCTCAGGGGACTGGATCTCAGTCTTCGCAGAGGTGAACTTCTCTGCATCAGCGGTCGCTCGGGCGCGGGAAAGAGTACGCTGCTGCACTGTCTTGCGGGACTCCTGCGCCCGGATGGGGGGAGCATCCGTTTTGAGGGACAGGCGATCGAAAAGCTCAGTGAGACCCGGCGCGCCCGCCTCCGCGCCGGCCCGGTCGCGGTCGTTTTTCAGTCCCTCCGCCTGCTGGAGCATCTCAGTGTGGCCGAGAATATTCTGCTTCCGGGCCTCTTCGCCGGTCGACGGAGGAAAGCCGATGAGATCAATGATCTGCTCGAGGAACTCGGACTCGGGGGATATGCTGAGGCCATGCCCTCCGATCTTTCGGGAGGGGAGCGACAGAGGGTCTCACTGGCCCGATCCCTGATGCAGGAGCCGAGCCTGCTTCTGGCCGACGAAGTGACGGCCAATCTTGATCGGGAGACGGCGGAGATGATCCTGGGCGTATTTGATCGGCTCCGGAGCAGCGGCCGAACCGGAATACTGGCCGTGACCCATCATCCCGACCTCATCGGGATGGCCGACCGTCATCTCCGGATGGAGGATGGGCTTCTGGCGGAGCCGACATGAGAGGCTTTCTCATCCTGTTGAAAATGGACTTGAGGAGGTCCGGGGGCATCTTCCTGTCGGCCGGGCTGGGAATCCTCCTGACGGCTGCCCTCCTCAGTTTCCTGCTGGGTTTTTATCGCGGGGTCGAGAAGAAGGTGCTTCCGAGCTTCATTCCTCTTGATCGACTCGAGCTGAAGAAGGTGGAGCATCATTTCAAGCTCGGTCCCCTGAGCCTGGGCCTGGGCGGGGAGGGAATTCAGGAGAAAGATCTCGAGGAGCTGAGGAAGATGCATGGAGTCCGGGAGATCTATCCGGGACTGAAGCTGGCGGTGCCGGCGGTGGCGACGGGCGGCATGGGACTTTTAGGCGCGAGTTTCTCGACCGAGCTGGCGGTGCAGGGACTGGACCCCGACCTCGTTCGGGATGATGTTGAGGAGGCGTATCTTTTCGAAAGCCGGCCCGAGGCGGGTGAAAGGTCCTGCCGGGGCGATGGAGACTGCGATTCAGGGCTCTTCTGCGCGGGCCCCCTCTACGGAGAGGGAATCTGCAGGCCTCCCATCCCGGTTCTCATTTCTCCACGGCTGATGGCTCTTTTCAATTCGGGCATCCGCAGGGCCTACCATCTTCCACGGATCAATCCGGAGGCCCTGATCGGCCTGAAGGCCGAGGTCGACTTCGGCGCCTCGACCCTCGGCGTAAGCGGCCGGGGGAAGATCCTTCGCGACTACCTGCAACTCGTCGGTTTTTCGGAGAGGGCGACGCCCCTGGGTGTCTCGATCCCGCTGGAGGAGGTCAGGCGGGTCCATCGATTTTTCGGCGAGGGAATGCAGCGGGGTTATGACACCGTTGTACTGCTCTTCGATTCGCTGCGATCGATGACGAGGGCCTCGGCCCGGATTCCGTCGATGGGATTCGAAGCCGTCGATGATGGGAGCGCCAGGTTGATGTCGGCGCTCAGCTCGGCACGGATTCTGCTGCTCCTTCTTGCCTCGGTCGTCCTCTTCATCTCGGCCCTCGGGCTCTTTCAGGCCTTCGTGGGCCTGCTGGAGAGGCGTCGCGAGGAGATCGCGACCCTGCGGGCGGTCGGGGCCTCCAGGAAGAAGATCCTGGCCCTCATCCTGGTGGAGACCGCCCTTCTGAGTTTCCTGTCGGCGCTGGGAGGGGTTTTTCTCGGTCTTGTAAGTGGGCGGGGCATGGAAGCCCTGGGGCACAAGCTCTTTCCAGCCCTGATTCACGGAGCTTTCTACCTGGCGGACCCGGCGACCTTTGCTGTTCTCATCCTGGCGATCATGCTCTTCGCGATGCCGGCATCCGCCCTTTCCCTCTGGATCTTCCTGCGCCGCTCGATGGTCTGAGGAGGTGGCATGAGCGCGAAAAACCGACTGGATCTCGAGATTCTCAGGAGGGGACTGACAGATTCCCGCTCCCGGGCCCAGGCCCTGATCATGGCGGGGAAAGTCCGGGTCGACGGTGAGAAGATCACCAAGTCCGGGACGGCAGTTTCCGAGGAAGCCGAGATCGAGGTGGAGGCGCCCGAGCACCCCTGGGTCTCGCGGGGCGCGCTGAAACTCAAGGCCGCTCTCGACGAATTCGAGGTTGATCCGGAAGGATGGGACTGCCTGGATGTCGGCGCCTCGACGGGCGGATTCACCCATCTTCTGCTGGACCGCGGCGCCCGTCGGGTCATTGCCCTTGATGTCGGGCACAACCAGCTGGACTGGAAGCTCCGCTCGGATGATCGCGTCACGGTCATGGAAGGGGTCAATGCCCGACACCTGAAGGAGGGAGACCTGCCCTTTGAGGTCGATCTCATCTCCATGGACCTCAGCTTCATTTCACTCAGGCTGGTCATTCCGGCGGTCCTTCCCTTTCTCAGGGCGGGCGGGCTGCTGATCTGCCTGATCAAGCCCCAGTTCGAGGCCGGTCGGGAGCAGGTCGGCAAAGGCGGCATTGTCCGGGACGAGACGATCCGCCGCAGCACGATCGACGCGGTCGTGGAGGCCATCGAAGAACTGGGCCTGAAAAAACGGGGTCTGGTATCCTCCCCGATCAGGGGCCAGAAGGGAAACCTGGAAGAACTGGCCGTCTTCAGAAAAGAGGATTGACAGTATGAGTCAGGAGATGAGAGTTTCCTTTCCGGGAGGAAAGCGGGTCCATGCCCATTACGATGCTTTTGAGATTGAAACGGATCAGGCGCCGGACAGCGGCGGGGAAGGCGCGGCGCCGGAGCCCTATGATCTCTTTCTCGCCTCGCTGGCAACCTGCGCCGGAATCTACATCCTGAGTTTCTGTCAGCGGAGGGATCTCCCCCTGGACGGGATCGAGGTCTACCAGTCCTGGGAGCGCCAGGAGGAGCCCCGGAGAATGGCGCGCATCAGCATCCGGATCGAAACCCCGCCGGAGTTCCCTGCGAAATACCTCAAGGCGCTGGAGCGCGCCGTCCATCAGTGCGCCGTAAAAAAGACGATCCTTGATCCACCGGAGTTTGTCGTCGAAGCGGTGCAGAAGCAGGAGGAAGCTGCAAGCTGAGGGGGGCATCCCAGGCTCAGGGACCGGAGCAGGAGCAGGAACCGCATCCGGAGCCGGGTCTGAGGCCCGAAACGCGAGGCTGAGCCGGCAGAGTCACGCTCGCCCTGGTCGAAATTCCAACGACCGCACAGAGCCGGCCACGGCCTCTCAGCTCCGGCTTCAAAGACAGAGACCGCGATCATCGCTCCCGAAATCCGCTCAAAGAACCACGGCCGCCCCGGCTCCGGCTTCTGCATCGGTTCCGGCCTCGGCTTCCGGCTCCGGCCTCGGTTTGCGGCTCCGGTTCCTGCCTTCGCCCCTATCCCGGTTTGAGCCCGTGGTCTCAGGCGGCCTCGATCTCATGGGCAAAGGCGATGACATGCCCGTCGGGATCGAGGATATAGCCGACGGCGTGGCCCCAGTCCCGGGGGAGGACGGCACTGAGTTCCCGTGCGCCGGCCGCCAGGGCGCGATTCTGGTATTCGACCGCATCCTCGACAACAAGGTAGAGTTCTGTCCTTGGGATGCCCTCTGCCTTCGAGGGATCGGGCAGCGTCGGACCGAGCAGGCTCTTGATTCCTGAGATGGGCATGAGGCCCAGGATGGCGCCTCCGGGCATCTCGAACTCGGTCATCCCCGGAACCTGGAGAATCGGCTCGATATCGAGGGCGGCAGAGTAAAAACGACTACTCTCCGCCTGGTTCCGAACATAGAGAATGAAGTGAACACGCCTCACGAATTCGATTCCTTTCAACCGGCTTTCAGGGCACTTCGATGATAGCAGAAAGGGGGTCGAGGAACTCGGGATTTCCTGGAGAGGTATTTGCGCTGTGCTTTGGTTTGAGGCGAAGCGGTGCAGGGACAGGCTCGGCGACAGAGGCAGGAGCAGGGACCGGAGCAGGGTCAGAGTCAGAGACAGGTTCATTCGTCAGAGTGGGAGGCCCGGAGCAGCTTCCGGAGCCGCGAGCAGGAGCCGGAACCGGTGGCCGGAACAGCATCCGGAGCGGGGCTCACGCCCGAAACGCGAGACTGAGCCGACAGAATCACACTCGAAGTGGTCGGAACATCCCACGAATCCATCGGTTTCGGCGACCGCCTTCCTGCTTCGGCTTCAAGAACAGAGAGGGCGATCATCGCTCCCACATTCCGCTCAGAGACCCACGACCGCCCCGGCTCCGGCATCGGCTCCGGATGTGCGGCTCCGGCTCCGGATTCGCTTCCCGCTCCGGCCCAGGCTCCCGCCCCGGCTCCGGTCTTCGGTTCCGGATTGCGGCTCCGGCCTCGGCTCCTTCTCCTGCTCCCGCTCCCACTCCGGGGTGAAAGCGATTTTCGTTTCCTCGTAACTTTCACGGAAATATGTAGTTGTGCAGAGCACAAGGGCCTATTCCGGCAGTGTAGAGTCGAGTGTATTCGGGCTCCTCTGCTGTTCTTACCAGCAGTAGGTGTCCCCCTGTCGCAGCTCCTCCACCGGCATTGGAAAATCGGTCGCGGCAATCTCCTCGCGCAGTTCATCAAGGTAGGGTGGTTTGAGGTGGTAGAGGTAGATCGGAACCCGGCGTTTGAGCTTCTTCAGCTCAGCGCTCAGGGTGGTCGGGGTCAGGTGTCTCGAGACGTCGGCAACCGACTGAAGTCTCGTCGGGAAAGAACATTCAACGATGACGGCTGAGACCTTCTCGATCGCATCGATTTCCTCCCAGAGTCTTTCGGTCGGGCCCGTGTCTGAGCTGAAAACCACGGTCGAGTCGCCCCTGGAGAGGATGAGACCCACCGTTGGGACGATATGGTTGACCGGAATGGGACGAATCCTGAGATTTTCCGGTTGACCGTTCTCGATCTCGAAAGCCTCTCCCGCCTTCATGTCAACGAAACGGATGGTCGGATAGAGGTGATTCGGAATTCTGCTGAAATCGGGCCAGGTGTCATTGTTGAAGAGATGCTTCTTGACGCGGGAAAGCACTCGGCGTGTGCAGTAGATGGCCACGCCGCCCTCGTTCTCACCAAAAGTGTTCTCGATCAGGAAGGGCAAAGTGGCCGTGTGATCAATATGGGTGTGTGTGATCACAACGTGGCGAACCAGTTTCTGTTCCTCGATCGAGAGAACCCGGGTGATGGCGCCTGCATCAATCGCGATGCTGCCGTCAATCAGGAATGAGGTCATGCGGCAATGGGGGCTGTCCCCGCCAAAACTTCCGAGCACCCGGACTTCCATGGGAGCATTATACCCTGTCCTGGAAAAGAAGTATTCCGAGGCGTAGATTCTCAGGTAGCATGGTGTTCCGGATCACTTTTTCAGGGAGGAGCGGGCGTGTCAATTCACTCCGAACACAGACTTCGACTGGGTCTCCTGCTCGCGGGAGGTGGAGTTGCCGCCCGACGTTTTGCGGCTGACTGCAGTGAGGCTTCGGATTTTTCAGCCGCTCTCAGGGAAGCCGGAGCCCCGGAAGCCCTGCTTTCGACGATGTTTTCCAGGGCCGAGGACGCAGCCGATCGGCTGCTCGATCGGGTCGAGAAAGCCGGCTGGAGATGGTTGATTCCCTCCGAGCCCGAGTTCCCGGAAATCCTGAAAACCATCAGTGATCCGCCCCTCGGGCTCTTCGTCTGCGGCGCCCTTAGCGATTCGCCCCGGGTCGCGATTGTCGGTTCCAGGAAGGCAACGGCCTACGGTCTGCAGGTCGCGCGAATGCTGGGTGAAAAGGTGGCGGCGGCAGGTGGGGTCGTGGTGTCCGGAATGGCGCGTGGGATCGATGCCGCCGCTCATGAGGGCGCCCTGGCCGCGGGAGGTCTCACCTGGGCCGTATGGGGAACCGGACCGGATCGGATCTATCCTTCCGAACACGGACAGCTGGCGGAAAAGATCAGCGCCTCGGGCGCCCTGATGGCCGAGTTTCCGCCCGGAACGCCGCCTCGACCCCATCATTTCCTGCAGCGAAATCGCATCGTGGCCGGGCTCTGTGAGGCGACGGTAGTTGTCGAGGCTTCGGCCCGTTCGGGTGCGCTCTCAACGGCCCGACAGGCCATCGATGAGGGCCGCGAGGTCTTCGCTGTTCCGGGATCTATCTTCTCCGAGTCCTCGATCGGGCCCAACGCGCTCCTGCGTGCCGGCGCCG
>JANTFG010000186.1 GCA_024763555.1 Thermoanaerobaculales bacterium | reverse complement strand
GAATGCCCAGAACACAGGGCGCATGACACGAGATACGGTTTACTTTCGCGGGGCGGGCGGGGGTATTTATCTTTCATCGTTCCCTGGTCTCTGCCTCCAGCGGACTCAAAGTCCGCGCTCCTCGGGGAACCCGTCTCCGGGAGGGTGGGCGGTGTTCCCTGTCCTCGTCGGTCCTTCCGCCCTCTCACGAAGAGAGAGGAGCTGCTGATAGATGTCTTTGCTGGAGGAGAGCTTGTTCTCCGACAGTGAAGCTTCCGTCAGCCCTGCCTGCGAAGCAGGCTCAGGACCGGCGATCCGCTCTCTGCGTGCTCCGCGTGAAATTGTGTTCTGCCTCCGGGCGGGTGGGGGCCTTTGCGTCCTTGGCGATCTTTGCGAGAGAATGTGTTCATGCCTCCGGGCGGGAGGGAGCCTCCGCGTCCTCCGCGATCTCTGCGTGAAAATTGTCTTCTGTGTTCTGCCTCCGGGCGGGCGGGGGCCTCTGCGTTTATTTTGTCTTCTGCCTTCCCGGTCTTCCTGTCTCAAATAATCAGTGAAATCCGTGAAATCCGTGGTCCATTTCTTGTCCCGGGCGGGCGGGGGCAGTCATCATTCCGAAGGGCGCGGGCTAACGCCCGGCATACCAGTACGGGGTCTTCTTTGCCCAACTGGATTTGGGATACCGGCCGTGCAGAATCCGGAAAGCGCGGCGGGAACACTCCCCGACGTCCTCGGTCCGCCGGGCATATCGGGTCGCACGGATCGCACGGTGGAGGGCCGGAGGAACCCGCGGATCCTCCGGTTCCTCCTCGGCCCACTCAATAGTTTTGCGACAGAGGTACACTTCAATGTTACTGGTCGGCTTCGTCAGATCCTTCAGCTCCTGCCGCAGTACCGGGACATGATCCGAATCAAGCCACAGCGGAGGCTCCGGCTCGACCTGGAAATCGACGGCAGGCCACGGATCGAACCAGGAGTTGGACCAGTAGGCCCTGTAGGAAGGCGTCTCTCTCCGTCCCGACTCGGAGGGAGCATCACAGCCTGGAACCTGGGCAGCGAGATCAGGAAACCAGAGCAGAATGTCGAGGGCGGTATGCGCTCGTTTCCCGTCGGTCGACTCTCCGATATAGCGCCTCAGTGGACGGGCAAGTTCCGGATCGAGGGGCGCCAGGAGCCCGGCAATCGAAACACCGTGGAGATGGTCCCCGAGGAGTACGGCTCTCGTCCATGCCGCCCTGCCGATTTCAGTACGGACGGAGGCCTTGATGTCAGGCCTTCCCACGAGTTCTTCGAGAGACTCAAGGGGTAGACCGAAGTTGACCAGCCGGGCCCCAACGCAATCCAGAATGTAGTCAGGCCGGGGCCGATCACGGTACCAGCTGTCTTCAGACCCGGCGCAGGGCAGCTGAAAATTCAGGAGACTCTCCCGCTCCGGAAGCTCGCAAACAACCTTGCGGGACATCAGCTGAGCCGTCTCCTCGAAGTCGGTCGCCGTTTCGAGGAGCCTGGAGGCCAGGAAATTCCGCACTTCCCAGGAGACGGACACATCATTGACGATCTCCCGGGCAGCCCTCCGAACATCAGGATCGGAACTCCTCAGCCGAAGTCGCTCAGCCATGAGCGTGGGCCCGGCGGGATCGGTGATAGGGACCCCTGCGGCGGCTTGTACCAGCTCCCGGGTATCGGCATCCCGACTCCCGGAGTTCATCATCGCGGCGATCAGCCATGTCTTCGATCCGCTGCGGCGCCACCGGGCGACAGCTTCGACCCTCCGATTCTCCATCCGGGAATCGGGATTTCCACCCGCGGATTGAATCATGCGAATCCAGCGTGTCAGAGGGTCCTCGGGAGCGCTCGCGGGATCCTGTCCCGGCGCAATCGTGTAATCCGGGAAATCGTCCGGGGATTTCAGGAGAAGACTGTACTCGTTGACCAACCGGGCAAGCCGAGGTGATTTCAGCGGCTGATCGAGTATTCTCCGGCCCAGTTCCGCGGTCGCGTCGGCCGGCAACAGGCGCATCTCGAGAAAGAGCAGAAAGCGTTGAGCCCGTGCTGTTCTCCCGGCCCGGACTGGATCGGCCAACAGGCTTTCAAGCTCCACCCGAGCCTCGTTCCACAGGCTCCGATCTCCGCCTTCCGTCCGGATCTGGGCCTTGCGCAGGAGACAGCGAACAACGAGATGAGGCGCAATGTCCTTCCAGGGAGACTCCTGATCTCGTCCGATTTCCCGAAATAACCCGGCCGCTTCGTCCCACTGTTCCGCATAGAAGTGCGCGGCTGCGATCTGGTAAGCCCGCAGCCTCGCCATCTCCGGATCGAGATCCTCCTTCATCTCGGGAATTACGGGCGGCCCACCACCGCAATTGGCAAACACCTGGTCCTGCGCGGCAATCCATGAACAGACCTCCCGCGGTGCACTGTCCCAGCGGGGATCCAGGGAGATCAGGACCCTGACCGCGTTGACAAAAGCGTCATCACCGCAGTTCCGATAGGCCCGCCATGCCGGGCCTCCAACAGGTTCCCGATCCACCGGGATGGCATTCAGCCGGGCCTTGAGGCCCGGACAGACCGGTGCGGCCAGATTCCTGGCCTGAAGCCAGGTTTCGACGCTTCGCGATGGAGCCCTGGATACCGGAAATTCCTCGGAGTCCAGGTCGTCGAGCCGGTAGCGCCACAGAGAGAGCATCTGATCGCGCGCACTTTCGTTCAAGGGTCCGCGTTCAAGGGTCAAAAAGGCAGCGACCAGGTAGGAACGAGCCCACGTGGGCTGGATGATTCCAAGTTCGCCCCGGGAAAAAACCTCGAGATCCATGGCGGCCCGTGAGGAAAACCAGAAACAGGCCCCCATGGGATTGATTGAACACCCATCGGTCCACCGGAGACCCACCTGCAGGAATATCATCAGGCCGAAAACCAGCAGCACTCCTGCTCGAAGCTTCCTCACGGTCTACTCCGTTTCTTCATCGCTGAAGCCGACCCCTGACCTTCCTCAGCCTTTCCTGTGTCCATGCATCGGGAGAGAAGAGGTACACCCTGCGAAACCCGGAAGGGATTCTCACCAGTTGGCCGGTCGTCAGACCGAGAGCCCCACGGCATGCCGGGGATGGAATGGAAGCGCTTTGCGCCAATCGATCGAATACAACTTCGGCGCCCCGCCCCATGCCAAAGGCCATCGGAACGATCTCATCGACCGGCAGATCCTCCAGCCAGCCCTTCTCGGAACACCACGAAGCCAGAGCGGTGATGGAGAGAAAGGTCTCGTCCCCCACTCTCTTCCGCAACGCAGCCAGCAGCTTGCGGTAGAAGGGCCGCACGCTCAAGGGTGCATCGAAATCCAGCTGGAGCCGCCTGACTTCTCCGTGAATGGCCACCAGCCTGTACATGGCATCCGCCAGTGTGTCTGCAAGGAACTGGTTGAACTCCGGGCCTTCCCGGAAGTCGATCTCGATCCGAACGACCGGCAGGAAGGAAACGCCGTCGGGAAGCCGCAGAGGGTTGAGACGCCGGGCCATCCGGACACCGGAAGCGTCCAGGGTCGCCGTACCCACCAGAGCAGCCACGCCGATTCCGACGGGATCGACGAAGCGAAGATCCTCGGGGCGCCGCCATGCCCAGAGCATCAGATCCGGGAGGGACTCCCCTGACTGCCCTCCCTCAATCCTCCGGACTGGTCCCATCACCGAAATCACGAGCAGGACGACGGCAACGAGCCGGACCAACGAAGTTCTTCCCATGGTCGGCCCTGTTCTTCGGCTTGAAAGCAACCATCCCACGACGTTCTCGTATCCGACCAGGGATGGTGATTTCCTTTCTCTCATCCAGTCAATCCTACTACAATCGACCACCCCGAAAGGGCAAATTCCCCTGGTTTGAAACCTTGTGTGGCGACTGGAAACAACAAGGATCAATTGATGAAAAGGTGGAATTCAGTTATCGTTGAGGATCGAGGAGAGGAATGGACATATTGCCTCACAGCGCAACTTTTCCGCCGGGCCCTGCGACCCCGGGCACATCGGTCGCGCCGAAGGCACCCGACATCGGCCCAGACAGGATTCCGTGCTGGAACCACCTTTCGGCGGCATCGGTCTTCATCTTGACAATGGTGCTCATGCTGCTGCTCATGTGGCCCCTGGTCTCCTCGACCGAAGCCGCTTCGTACAACAACCCTCGCATCGTCCCGGCGGCGCCGGATGTCGCGCGGCCACAACGGCCCGCCCTTTGCGTCCCTGGCGATCTCTGCGAGAAGATGTGTTCATGCCTTCGGGTGGGCGGCTCCGCGTGCTCCGCTAGAGACGGTCTTCCTGTGTTCTGTGTTCATTTCAAACTTCTCTCTTCACCCTTCAAACTTCAGTCTGTTTCGCCTTGAGCCTTTCGGAAACCTCGGGCCGGAAAGACTAAGAATTTGGAACAGAACAGCAATAATTTCTTGTACGCACAGAGATTGGCTGGGCTCTGGTGCTAAATTGCTCTGTCCCGTTTACACGTTTACATGTTCTGGGCTCAGCGAACTCAGCGGATCGCCAAGGGAATCGTCAAGGATCGACAAGGGAAAGGGCCCCCCTTATATCTGAGCGCTGACCAGCGCTACTCAAGTCCATGCCTGAAACATCGTCGATTCTTGACGCCGGGGCTTGATTGTGATATCTTACCTTTGTCTTACCGGAGGTGTGTCATGCCAAAAACAACGGTTTCCACAAAGGGTCAGGTCGTCATACCTCGGGAAATTCGGCAGCATTACGGTTGGGGAGCCGGAACCCAACTTGAGGTCGAGGAGTTTGAGGATGGTGTGATTTTTCGAGAAATTCGGGCATTTCCAGTCACTCGTATCGAGGATCTCATTGGATGTCTGGACTATTCCGGTCCTTCGAAGACCCTGGAGGAAATGGAGAAAGCGGTCGCCCGGGGCGCCAGGGATCACAGATGATCGCGCCCGATACCAATGTTATCGTCCGAATCATCACCAAAGATGATCCCGATCAGGCTTCCGCAGCTGCAGATGCCCTTCGGTCGGAGAGGCTTTACCTCTGTAAGACGGTTTTTCTCGAGCTGGAATGGGTCTTGCGCTATTGCTATGGTTTCGGCCGAATAGAAGTCAACCGGGCGCTGAGAATGCTTCTGGGTCTTGAAAATACGGTGGTCGAGGATCGGGCGACGATCACGAAAGCCCTTGTGCGGAGGGAGGCCGGGATGGATTTTGCGGATGCCCTTCATCTCTCCTCGAGCAGTGATGCCGACACCTTCGTGACATTCGATCGTCGTTTCGTTGATGCAGCTGCGGAGCAAGGTGGACAGCCTGAAGTCCGGCTTCTGGGCCTTGACTCCAGTCATTTCCGGTGACAGTTCTGTCCTGGTGGGCCTGATGGGTTCTGGAAAGTCCTCATTGCCAAGGGACCCTCTTTTTGTTGCCTCCGACCGGATGTCCGGGCCGGCCGCCAGCGCGCCGCCGGCCATGAGCGGGGCAAAGACCTGGGACACCATCCCCGGAAAACCCAAGGACCACCTGGTGAACCGAGCCTGATGAGCCGGATGCGGGAGGAGGGTCGCTACAAACGGCGGAAGAACCCGAAGGGAGAGGGCTGCTGATTGATGTCTCTGCTGGAGGAGAACTCGTTCTTTGACGATGGAGCCTCTGTCAACGATGACTGCGAAGCGGGCTCAGGACCGACGACCCACCCCCTGCGTGCTCCGCGATCTCGGCGTGAAAATAGTGTTCTACGTTCATGTCCCGGGCGGGCGGGGGCCTTTGCGACCTTGGCGATCTTTGCCTGAATATTGTGTTCTGCCTTCACGTCCTCGGAAGGGCGGGGGCCTTTGCGACCTTGGCGATCTTTGCCTGAAAATGTTTTCTGACTTCGGGCGGGCAGGTGGCTCTAAGCCCTCCGCGATCTTGGCGAGAGGATGTCTTCTTCTTCCCAATCCGTGTCATCCTTGTAATCCGTGGTTCCTTTTCTTGTCCTGGATGGATCACAAGAAAGGGAGGCCCTTGATTCCCGTCGCGGGCCCTTACACAACCGGGCGCGCCCAGTTGTCGATGTGAAGCCCCTCGATTCTCGTAAAATGCTTCTCGTTGTTTGTGATCAACCGATACCCCAATGTCATGGCCGTGGCGGCAATCACGAGGTCGAAATCGTCGAGGCGTCGCCCCTCTCGTTCGAGCCGCGCCTTCAACGAAGCAAAAGCCTCCATAATCGCTGGGCTGACCTCGATCACCGGCAGTATTTCTCCGAGTCTTCTCACGCGGGCCAGGTTTTCCTCGGGTCGGGCGGATTTCTGAGCACCATAAAGCAACTCGCCATAACTGATAACCGAAATCGCCTTCGAGACCTTTGCCGTGCGTTGCAGATGGGCGATGACCTGTTCATGGCCCTTCAACGAGTAGATCAAAATGTCGGTGTCAATCAAGTACATCGAAAGACCGCCCTCCGCTTTGTCGCGCACACCTGACTTGATCTGCGATTTCATCGGCATCGCGATCATCGATCCAGGAACCGCAGAGCTCCAGCAGGGCCGCCGTCGTCTTCTCAGCTGAAGTCCACCGCGCCGTCAGGGAATCCTGGATGATCATCGTGACCTGCTGACTGATCGATCTTCGCTCCTGCGCAGCGCGCGCGGCAAGCGCCCGATAGAGGTCGTCGTCCATTCCCTTGACCTGAAGGGTTGCCATCTCTACCTCCCGGACCTATTCGGTCCTCTGATCTATCATACCACAATTCATGATTTAGCCTCCTATTTTCATGAAGAATTCATCGAGTGAAACCCGAAATCGAGCAGAGGACGCCCCCAGGGATGGATCGGAGGAAAGAAGGCTGATGCCGATTCCGGTGAAAGTACTCGAGACCGTCCCTTTGAGAGCGCCGGCCGATCCGCGTACTCTGCGAGAAAATGTCTTCCTGCCTTCGTGTTCTCGGGCGGGTGGCGGCCTTTGCGTCCCTGGCGATCTTTGCGTGAAATTGCGTTCTTGCCTTCGTGTTTTGGGCGGGCGGTGGAATGCCTTGGGCGGGCGGGGGCATTCAACATTCCCCTCACCGGCCCCTCAGTCGTTTTCGGACATCGGGGCAAGGAGTTCGATCCCCACGTCCAGAACCCTGGCCAGGCGCCGCAGTAGATCGAGGGATGGCTCGCCCTTACCCGACTCGAGCTTCGAGATGTGGGCGCGAGTGACCTTGACCGCAGCTGCAAGCTGCGCCGCTGTCATGCCCCGGTTCTCACGCCACACTCGAATGGGTGACTCGCCGTCGAGCAGGCGATCCAC
>JANTFG010000185.1 GCA_024763555.1 Thermoanaerobaculales bacterium | reverse complement strand
TCATAAGAAAAAGCGGCGCCATTCGGCGCCGCTTTTTTGTTGCTTCGAGTTTCCTGTTGAGCGGTTCTGGCGACTGGTGGGCCGGAACCGCCTGTCCCAGGCTTCGTTCAGCGGAAGCTGTATCGTTTGACAACGGTCGCCGTCGTCTTGACCTTGACGCCGTTTTTCATCCCGGGTTTGAAGAGGTACTTCTTGACCGCCGTCATCACGGCGTCCGGGATACCTCCACCTTCCTCGTCGGCCCGGAGGATCCTGACCGCCTCGACCCGACCCGATGCGTTGACGGTCGCCTCGACGATGATCATACCCTTCTTGTGCCTGACCTTTCGGGAAGCTCGGGGCCACTTGACGGGCTCCTCCTTGAGGAGGGCCGGTTGCGAATCAACCTCGGTCGCAGGAACGAACTGGTTTTCCGTGATCATGGGAACAGCAGGTGCTCCTGTCTCCTGCTGCTCGGTTGTGGATGCTGCCGCGGTCACCGGGGTCGTTTCCTCGGGCGTCGTGGAAGCCTCTTCGGCCTTCGCCTCTTCGGCTGCCTTTGCAGCGGCTTCATCGGCCTCTTTCTTCGCTCTCGCCTCCGCCTCACGCCGACTCTGCTCAAGCAGGCGCTCCTTTTCCTTCTTCAACTTCTCCTGCTGCTGCCGCTGCTGTTCCTTTTCGGCCTCAATCTGCTTCTGGATTTCCGCCTTCCTTCTGGCCTCTGCCGCGGCATTCGACGGCCCGCTCTGCTTCTTCGTCAGCTGCTTCTGCAATTCCTCGATTTTCTTCTGTCGCTGCTCCAGTTCCGAGCTGATGTTGGTCTCCATCTCCTTCATCTTCTGGTCGGCGATCTGGGCCGCGAGTTCCATGATCCTCTTTTCCTGGGCGGCCTTCTGGGCGGCGATTTCCTCAGGTGTCGGAGTCGGGGTCGGTGGTGGCCCGCCCAGTCCTCCTCTCATGAAAAAGACGAGGCCCAGCGCCACAACCAATAAGGCGGCCGCGATCATCAGGTAGAGCCCCTTGCCTCCACCCTTGGAGGGGGCGGCGAGTTCCTCGACCTCCTCCGGCTCAGGCTCCGGTTTGAGATAGGGCTCGACGTCCACTTCCGCCTCGTGAGCCTTTGCCTTCTCGTCGGCCTCGATTTCGTCCCGGAACAGGCGGTCCATGAAGAGCGCGAGATTAAAGGTTGTCGGTGAGTAATTCCCACCGTAAAGCAGCTTGTCGAGTTCCTTCTTGAAATCGGCGGCCGATGAGTAGCGATCTTCCATCTTCTCAGCGACGCAGCGGGCAAGTAGAGCTTTGATGTCATCGGGAATCGCTTCGCCGTCGTAGGACATTTCAGCACGGTCAAGAATGCCGGCCCGTTCTTCAGGATTTGCCGGCAGGGATTCGCCGGTCAGCAGCTGGTACAGGATTGCCCCAAGAGAATAGACGTCTGCTCTCTTGCTCGGTGTCCTGGTAACAATAACTTCGGGCGCAAGATAGGGTTTGATTTTTTCTGCCTCCGCCGTATCGAGGAGGTTGAGAAGATGATCCGCCACACCGAATCCGCTGACGACGCCCTCACCGTCGTTGCTGACGATGATCAGTCCGGGATGCAGCATGCCGTGCACCAGGGGGCGCCCTCCAATATCCAGAACGAGGCCTGAGGCCAGTCCGAGCGAGATCTTCTCCATGATCAGGAGGGCGTTGTCGACTGCGACGGGGAATCCCTCGTCTTCGACCTTCTTGAAGAGATAGGAGAGCGGTTGCCCGGCGATATAGTCCGAGGCCACGGCTGGGATTCCCTCTTCTGCAAAGTAATCCGTTCCCGAAGCAACATTTGCGGCCTGAAGAAGTTTCCCGATCTGCCGGGCGTCGTCAAAGCTCCCGAGCATTTCCTCGGCGGGAATGCCGGGTGCATCGAAAATCCGGAGCCAGGCGGTCCGTCGGATCCCTCCGGCATCAAACTCTCCCGCCCTATAGAGATGTCCGAGTTCATCATGGAGTTTCTCTTTAAACAGGATGTAGGATCCGAATGCGCGGTAGGCTTCAGTCATCTCATTTCCCTCCTCGGAGTGGCGGCGAATATCGCCGCGCCCGGGTGTACTGGAGACCATGTCTTCAACCGCCAGTCCACCACCCTCCAACGCTATCATCGACCCCCATCATGGTCAAATGCAAATCCTTGAGGCTTTGATGTCTAGTAGGTACTGCAGAAAAAAAGAAACCCGGCCGAAGCCGGGTCTGGAATCAGATGAGTCTCAGCTCAGACGACGGGGTGGAAGTCCACGCGACGGTTCAGGCTGCGATTCTCCTTGGTGTCGTTGGGGGCGATGGGGTTCTCAGGGCCGTATCCGTGGGTACTCATCCTGGATGAGTCCACACCTTCCCCGGCGAGGAAATCGCGGACGGCATCGGCTCTCCGCTGGGAGAGTTTCATGTTCCAGGCAAGGGGCCCGGTCGAATCCGTGTATCCGCGGACCTCGACCTTGAGTTCGGGATGCTTCACCAGGTATGCCGCCACCTTTGAAAGGACCTTGAGGGCTTCCGGTTTCAAAGTGCTCTTGTTGATATCGAAGAGGACCTTACCCTGGACGGACCATGAGTCGCCGATGACGGTGATGCCTTCGACCGGGCAGCCCTTCTCGTCAACCGGAGCCCCGGCCGGGGTGTCCGGGCATTTGTCCATGAAGTCTTTGACGCCGTCTCCGTCGGTATCGAGGCAGCAGCCATCCTTGTCGACCTTGACGCCTGCGGGAGTCTTCGGGCATTTATCCATGAAGTCTTTGACGCCGTCGCCGTCGGTATCGAGGCAGCAGCCGTCCTTATCGACCTTGACGCCTGCGGGAGTCTTCGGGCACTTGTCCATGAAGTCTTTGACTCCGTCGCCGTCGGTGTCCAGGCAGCATCCATCAGCATCGACCTTGACGCCTGCGGGAGTCTTCGGGCATTTGTCGAGGTGATCCGGAACGCCGTCGCCGTCGCCGTCGGGATAGAGGAAGACCTCCTTGACGAAATCGGCCATGGCATCGCTGCCGGTGAGATCGGCGTCCTGATAGACCCGGCCCTCGCCGCCCGATGCGACGAGATCCTCAAGGAAGGCCCTGCCGTGAGAGTCCTGACCGATCTGGACGGCATAGACATTGAGATTCGAGCCCATCTTCGCCTTGAGGTCACGAACGGCGTCCATTTCCTTCGAGCCCATGTTGAGCCCATCGGTCGCGATGACGAGCGCTGTCGGTGCCTTTGTGGAACTCAGGGACATTCCGGAGTCTTCGATCGCCAGATAAAGTGGACTGTATCCGGCAGGACATCCGTAGGCTGCGCGGGCCTCCTCGAACTTCGAGGTGGAATAGGGCGAGAGAGGGCTCAGCGCGAGCGTCTTGCCCTTTTCCATACAGGATCCTCGACCGAAGAGACGGAGTTCACCGGCATAGCCGAGTTCCGGGATGCTCTGGTCAAGGCTCTTCAGAAAGGCCTCGGAGACGTCCATTTTGCGCTCGGCCCGGCTCCTGTTACCCATAGACTGGGAGCTGTCGACGATGAGAGCGAACTGGTCCACCTTCCGGACATATTTGTGGGCATCCAGTTGTGCCGGCTGGAAGCCGGGCGCCAGCCCGACGGTCAGACAAGCCTGATTCAACAGGAGTGCCAGACCTAAAACAATTGATATTCCGAGTAGCTTTCTCATTTTCTCCTCCTTCGTGGTGCCGGGAATCAACCCGGTATTCCTGGAACAACGCTGATCGGCAAGACACAATTCCCCCGATCCTCTCGAATGACGCAGCTCGATTCTACTCTAATTTCGGTCCGGATGCTCAGTGACTCAGATCACGCCCCAAAGTAGTTTCGGAGTTGGATGTGGAAAATGATGCCGAATGGTGGCCCCCTGGTCGCTTTTGCTGCACTGTCTTGCCGAATGGATGAGATTGTGAAAAAATTCTCATCTCAGATAAGAGCCGGCAACACATCAGGTGTCAAGGCCCGGGATGGAGTTCGGAATGAGTCATTTCGAGAATCAGGGGAGAGAGGCAAAGAGCCGAGCAGAAGTCATGAAGGATGCCTGTTCGGCTTTCCTGAGAGAGCTGATTGCCCTGCCTTCGCCTTCCAGGGCGGAGAGACTTGCCTGCGAGCGCGTGATTCAGGAAATGGAAGAACTTGGTTACGAGGACATCCGGACTGACGAGATGGGTAATGTTCTGGGTCGAGTGGGTTCGGGGCGCAGGAGTATCGCCTTTGACGCCCACATCGACACCGTTGGGATCTCCAGGCCTTCGAGCTGGCCTTTCGATCCCTTCCGGGGTCAGGTGGAAGGTGGATTCCTCTACGGGCGTGGCGCTTCAGATCAGAAGGGCGGGCTGGCTTCAATCATTTACGGCGCCGCGTTGGCGGCGGAGATAGGTCTTCCGGATGATCTCGAAATCTACGTCACGGCGAGTGTTAGTGGCGAGGATTGCGTCGGCCTGGCCTGGCAGCATCTGTTGGGAGTGGAGGAGCTTCGGCCTGAGTGTGTCGTCATTGCCATGCCATCGGATCTCGGAATCTGTCGCGGCCAGCGCGGTCGACTCGAGATGGATATTCTGACAGAGGGAGTCTCGAGTCACGGGGCCGAACCGGATCGCGGCCGCAACGCGATCAACCTGATGGCACCGATCATTCTCGCCGTTTCCCGGCTCCACGGCGCATTGAAGACCGAACACCCGATGCTCGGGAGAGGTTCGGTGGCGGTGACCGATATTTCATCGGAGTCGCCCTCACTGACCGCAATCCCGGATGGATGCCGGATTCACGTCGATCGTCGTCTGACCGTCGGCGAGTCGGTCAGGGAGGCCGTCGGGCAGTTGGAGGCTCTGGAGGAGATCCGGGCGGCGAATGCCCGGATCGAGATCTCCGAGTATCGGGAGAAGAGCTGGAAGGGTCTTGAGAAATCTGTTCAGAAGATCTTCCCGGCCTGGGAGACGCCGGAGGACAGTCCCGCCTTCAGGGCTGGTGTCGAGGTGGCGAAGATCGTCCTCGGAGAAACTCCGAAGATTCATCGCTCCGCCTTCTCGTCGAACGCATGTGCGACTGCAGGTCAATACGGCATTCCGACGATCGGCTTCGGACCGGCTTCGGAGGAATGCTCTCACAGCACCCGGGACCGGATTTCGCTGGCCCAGCTCGTGCCTGCCATGGCCTTCTATGCCCTCTTTCCCTCGATCTACTTTGCCGATTGACTCATCCCGGCAGGGAGCTTAAGCTTGGATGCGAGAGATTTCTAAAAGGGGAGGACGAGATCATGCGCTTGAAGCTATCCATTGGTTTTTTAGGTATCGGGGTTGCCTTGCTTGCACTGTCCGGGCCGGCACCCAAGGCCGGAGATGCGGCCCTGGGAAGCCAGCCCTATGAGAAATTTCAGCCCAATGAAGACTGCGCCCAGTGTCATCCGGGGATTGCCCGCCAGTACGAGGCCTCGATGATGAACGCCTCCTTCACCCACAGCTGGGACGAGGCGGAGTACTTCGAACTGGCCGTGCCCCACGCGGAGAAGCTGGCGAAAGTGGCCGGGATCAAGGCCGGCTGCAACGGGTGCCACGCCCCTCTGGCCTTTCTCGCCGGAGATATCCCCCCCAGGCGCCCCGCGGAAGGCAGCCGGGCCAACGAGGGTGTTTCCTGCGATGTCTGCCACAGTATTACCGGCTTCGAAGGCGACACCCCATTCAACTTTAACTACATCATCGATCCGGGAGAGACCAAGCAGGGTACCCGACCCGGCCTTGAGAGCCCGGGCCACAAGATTGCGGTCAACCCCTTCCTGGGGAAGGCGGAGTTTTGTGGAACCTGTCATAACGAGAAGGATCCCTGGGGCCTCTGGGTCAAGGCGACCCATCTGGAGTGGAAGGAAGGTCCATACGGGAAGGCCGGGATCAGGTGCCAGCAGTGCCATATGCCGGCGGCGGCAGGTAATTCAGCTCCCGATGTCGGTGGAGCAGATCATCCAGATGTACGTCAGCATCTCTTCCATGGCGCCCATTTCAGCGACATGCTCAACGGTGCGGTTCAAATCGGCCTCAGCGCCTCGGAGGATGATCTTGCCCCCGGCTCCCGCCTCGAGCTTGAAGCGGTGGTCATGAACACCAAGGCCGGGCACATGATTCCCTCGGGTTCAGCGGAGGAGCGGGTGGTCTGGCTCGACGTCGAGGCAGTTGATGCCGCGGGAAAGCACTTTCATCTCAAGGTTGAGCCGGCGGGCTTCGAAGGTGAAGAGATGACGATAGCCTCAGCTTCCGCCCTGGCCTACCAGGACTTCGCGGAGATTCAGGGTCTGAAGGACTTCAAGGGCCTCGCCCGGGACGGCGACGTCCCGGCCGGAGATCGGATCTTCCGTCTGCCCTATCTCGATCCCAAAGGGCGGATGACGGTCGCCCAGTGGAATACCGCCTCCTTCGGGCCGGACTATCGTCTCCCACCGCTTCATGCCCGCAAGGAACATTTCCGCTGGAAACTGCCGGAAGATATCGCGGAAGGCCCGCTGCTGATCCGGGCTACGGTCTGGTATTCGAGGGTTGTAGCCTCGGTGGCGCGTTTTATGAAACTACCGGAGGAGGAATATGCTCCGGTCAAACTCGGTGCATCCAGCATCAGTCTCGATGTCAGCCGGAGCTGAGTTACTTTTTTCAGACCTAATCTGAGCGATTCTGGCGGATGAGATGTGCCAAGTCCTTGATGCTCTGGTGCTTGCAAAAAACGCAGGAATACTGGTGGTATGTCGAGGTCTTTTTGCAAGTGGCCAGAGTCCAAGGAATTGATGCAGATCGCCGGCGGGAATCGCCCAGATTAGGTCAGAGACTGCCTGGAACAGGCGTCCCACGCTTCCCTGAGCGGAGACGGCGGAGTCACGATTGATGAGTGCACCGAAGATCCCGGGCCTGATTTCGCAGCGACTGGAGATCGGTGAGAGCATCGAGTCGCTTCGCCGACGCATCGAAAAGGAATTCGGGCTGGCGCCGGAGGAGATACTCTCCTTCCGGATTCTCCGTCGCTCCCTCGATGCCCGGAAGAAGCGTGATATCCACTACCGGCTCAGCGTGGAAGTGAGCCTCGATGATGGAGAAAAAGCCCGGCGCCTCCTGGAGGCCGGAAAGGTATCTCTGCCGAAGAAGAGAGAGCGGGACTCGGCCGACTGGAAGATTCTCGAGGGTCTGAAGCGAGGCGCAAAGCCCCTGAGGCATCGTCCCGTCGTTCTCGGATCCGGACCGGGAGGACTCTTCGCGGCCTGGCTGCTTGCGCGGGAAGGCTATCAGCCTCTGATTCTCGACCGGGGTCCGGCGGTCCCGGAGCGGGTCCGTGCGCTCA
>JANTFG010000184.1 GCA_024763555.1 Thermoanaerobaculales bacterium | reverse complement strand
ATGATCGGCTGCATCTCTACACGATTCTCGCGGTCCCGGCAGCGGTCTTCTTCGTTCTCGGGGTTCTCGTCGATGTTCTGATCATGGGTCCTTCTCACGGAAAGATACCACTGATCCTGATGATTCGGTGTCTGGTAGCCGGAGTTGTCCTCGGAACGGTCTGGTTTGCAGGGAAGTTCAGGGAATACGCGAGGGTTTTCGACTGGCTGATGCTCATGGCCCTGGTCGTCGTCGGTGGGGTGGTCTGTGTCTTGACCGGTCTCGTTGGAGGCTCGGTATTTCTTCACGCTCAGACCGGTTTGATTCTGCTGATCATCTTCTATGTTTTTGTTCCGATCCGGATGATCTTCGCCCTGGCAGTGGGCGTGGGCTTCAGCCTCTGCTTCCTTCTCAGTCTCATCACAAATCTTCAACTTTCCGACGAAGGTCTCTTTCAGGTTGTATTTTATGTCGTGATGATCAATCTCATGGGGGCCATTTTTGCGCGGGAACAGCAGAAAGCACGGCGCCGGGAGTATGCCGGCCACCTCTCAGAGTGCCGGACCGCCGAGGCCCTGCGCCGGGAAATGGCGACTCGGGAGGCCATGGAGAGGACGATTGCCGAGAAAGAGATGCGTTTTCGGAGCCTTGTGGAGCTGGCGCCGGATGCCATTCTGGTTCATCGGCACGGTCGAATCCTCTACGTCAACCCGCAGGCGGTGAGTCTGGCCGGGGGAAAGGATCCCTCGGATGTCATCGGGCGTTCCCTCTTCGACTATATCGTCAGCGATAACCTCGGAGCGATTGCTTCGAGAATCCAGCGACTCGAGGAGGGAGGGGGTTATCTGGCGCCCCTTGAAATCCAGACACGGACTATCGACGGGAAGATCATCGACTGCGAGATTGTTTCAGGGTCCGTGCTCTTCTCCGGAGAGCCGGCGATCCAGAGCGTGGTCCGGGATGTCACAGAACGGAAGATGATGAGTCGCGAGCTGATGAGGCTGGCGACGACGGATGCTCTGACCGGGATTTTCAATCGGAGGAAGTTCTTCGAAGAGCTGGAGAGGGAGTGGTCGCGTGCACGTCGCCACTCGCACCCTCTTTCTCTGATCATGTTTGATGTGGATTTCTTCAAGGCGGTCAATGATACCTATGGTCACGCTGTCGGGGATGAGGTTTTGAGGCGTCTCGTCGAGGAGACCTCCGGGCTGCTTCGTTCGGAGGACATCTTCTGCAGGCTGGGCGGGGAGGAATTTGGGATCCTTCTCCCGGAGGTTGGTCTGGATGGCGCCCGTTCTCTCGCGGAGAGGATTCGGGGCGCTCTGGAGGAGATCTCGATCGAGTGCGTCGATGGTGTCGTCCGTTGCACGGTGAGTCTCGGTGTCGCCTCCGCCAGGCTGGCGCAGGAGAGCATTGATCGTGCCCTGAAACGGGCGGACGACGCCCTCTATGAAGCAAAAAGGACCGGGAGAAATCGCGTGGAGGTGGCCTGATCGGTTACAATCCGGGCATGAGACCCTTCCGCCTGCGCTTTGGGCTCCTTCCACGACTGCTGATCAGTCTCCTGCTGGTTGGAGTCCTTCCGCTGTCGCTGGCCTCCATTCAACTGATTCGCTTGAATCGGGAGGCGATGACGACCCAGGTGCTCCGGAGCCATTCGATCGCGGCCCGGGCCACGGCGGAACGTCTGACGGCGATGCTTCGTTCCCCCCTTTCGACCATGCATCGCCTCGCGGGCAGTCGGATTCTGATGGAGAGCCCCAAGTCTCAATCCTCACAGGAGATGCTGGCGGGAGCGCTGAGTACGGACGCGAGTATTCGAGGACTCGTTCTGCTCAACGGGGAAGGCCTGGAAGTGGTGCGGGTCCAGCGCCGGGGGAGCGGCCCTCTGATCGATCAGATGCTCGGGATTCCCGGAGATGATCAGCCGCGGATTCTCGAATTCGACGAGCACCCCTGGTTGCTTCTTGAGATGCCTCTCGAGAAGGGAGACGGAGAGCTTCGCCTGTTGGCGGACGCCGCTTCCCTGGCTGAGCTCCTCGAACCCGAGGATCTGGGTGAGGATGCCCGGATCGGTCTTCTCTCGTGGGAGGGCCTTCTTCTTTCCCCCTCGGGGTCCGGACTTTCCCTGGATGATTTCCCGCCGAGTCTCGTGCGGGCGGCTCTGGCCGGTAAGATCGGGGGCGCCGGTCGTTATCCGGGACCTCATGGGGAGGTTCTGGGGGCATTTTCGCCGGTCGGGCTGAGTTCCTGGGTTGTCGTGTCGCTCCAGCCTGTTGAGGTGGCGGAGGCCATCGCCCGACGGATGCGCAGGAGGGCTTTCTTGACTCTGGCTCTCGTGGGCGTCCTGGTATTTCTTCTGGCCTGGGCCGCCTACCGGCAGGTGATCCGACCCCTGCGCCGTCTGAATGAGGCGCAGCAGGACATCGTCGGAATCACGCCAGGGGCTGCTGGAAACGAAGTCGAGAGTCTGGTCGAGTCCTTCAATATTCTGCAGCAGCGCCTGAGAGACCGGGAGGATCTGGGTGAGGTTTTTCTGGGTCGTTTTCTTGTAGTAGATGTGATCGGCCAGGGGGCCATGGGGACCGTTTTCCGGGGATGGGACCCGAAACTCGAGCGTCCTGTTGCCTTGAAGACCATTCGGGGGCTCAGGGATGATGGCAGAGGGCCGGAGAACTCGATGGTCTCAGGCCTCCTTCGTGAGGCGGTCATGGCGGCGGGATTTTCGCATCCCAATATCGTCAGTGTTTATGATGTTGAAGACACCCCTGAAGCCGCTTTTGTCGCAATGGAGCTGATCGAGGGTCCAAGCCTGTCGGAGTGGCTTCGCAAGATCGGTCGGATGCCCCAGGAGCAGGCTGTTCACGTGGGACTCGCCATCGCCGGGGCGCTGGAGGCGGCTCACTCGCGGAAGATCATTCATCAGGACATTAAGCCGGGGAATGTGCTCCTCGGATATGACGGCGCGATCAAAGTCGTTGATTTCGGGATCTCCCGGAGCTTGTCGGCCGCGCTGGACTCCAGTGAGATGCTCTTTGGAACGCCCGGCTATCTCCCACCCGAGGCTCTTAAGGGTGAAGGCTTCGATACCCGAGGGGATCTCTTTGCTTTGGGTGTGCTCCTCTATCTCACGATTTCAGGCCTTCATCCTTTTCTGGGATCGACGCTTGCAGAGACCTATGTGCGAACCGTGGAAGAACCGATTCGCGATCTTGGAGAGTTGCGTCCGGATCTTGACGGGGAATTCCGGAGACTCGTCATGAGTCTGATCGAGCGGGAGCGGGACCACAGGCCAGAATCAGCATCTGTTGTGGTCGAGAGCCTGCAGCAGATCCGGTCTCAGATGGGATTAAATTGGGATCCGCCCCAGAGGGAGGATCTGAACTTGAAAGGTGTCAGCCATGATGAAGTGTTTTCTCAGGTCATTCCTACCACTCGTATTCGCGGCGGGAGTTCTGAGCGCCGCTCCGCCCGTTGAGCGCCTGATCGTCGCTCCCGGTGAGGCGATTCGCCTGGAAGCGCCTTCCGGTCTCGAAGTCGAGGCCTGTGTCGATGGAGGAATCCTGCGTCCAAATGAAGGGCGGATTCGAGCCCCTGAGGAGGGTGAACACTGGCTTCTGACGGCCTCTCGAGATGAGCTGGGTCGGCGCTCGGAGCTGAAGTGGATCCGTATAGTTGTCGACCGACAGGCGCCCGAACTCGGGCTGGACCTGATTCCACCGGCAGTGAATGCATCCGGCAGGGAGTGGGTTGCGCCTGCCGCGGTGGCCCGGATTCAGGCGAGCGATGATCTCTCGGGAGTCGGAAAAATCTCCGCTGAGGCCGGGCGCCTGCGGCAGGACTCCATCGAGACATTCCTCGAGCTGAAGCTGCCGGATTCGGGACGGGTCGATCTGAAGGCCCGTGCCGTCGATCGGGTCGGCAACAGGAGCCTGGAGCTGATGAAAATGCTTGAGGTCGACGATCGTCCTCCGCAGATCGAGTGGAAAATCGAAGGGCCGTGGACGGGCCGTCAGGACGCGCCGGTGATTGCAGAGGCAACGCAGATTCACTGTAGAGCTGAGGACGGAGAGAGCGGATTGAAAGACCTGAGAGCAGACGAAGACGGGTCGGAAATCGAAGATCCCCTTTTTGCCGGTGCCTGGAGCGAAGGCCCTCATGCTCTCCGCTGCAGCGCTGAGGATCAGCTTGGAAACCGGGCTTCGGGGGAGATGAACATTCGGGTCGATCTCAGCCCTCCGGAGATGCGGATCTCGTTGCGGAGTGTCAATGTGGCGAAAGATGGTGGAGAGGTGTTCGTCCGGCCTCCCGTCAGCGTGTTCTTTGAAGCCGATGACGCCCCTGCCGGACTCGAGCGCCGGGAGATTTCTCTCGACGGCGGCCGGAACTGGGAAAAGGTTGATGCTTCAGTCGAGATTCCCGAAGGCGTCCATCCCCTGTTTCGCGCAGTGGACCGCCTCGGAAATTCGGCGGAGCAAGAGGCCTTCTGGACAGAGGACGGCGAGGGTCCCCGGATCCGGTTTCGCTTTCTGTCGGGGATCTACCCGGGCCGAAGCAAAGAGATGAGAGTGAGAAGGGGAGCCCGTCTCAAGCTGGTCATTTCAGATGAAGGGTGCGGGCTCGAGGGTGCCAGGTACCGTTTCGATGACCGGAGCTGGCGGCCGATTCCGGAGGAAATCGTCTTCGGTTATCCGGATACGCGATTCCTCGAGATCGAGGCCTGGGATGCCCTTGGGAACAGGAGCCACGATCTGATCCCGGTCCGTGTTCTCGAGTCGGAAGGGGGGCGATGATGAGGAGCGGATTTCGGCTCATCCTGATCTTTGTTCTGCTCTGTCCGGGTTTTCTCAGCGCAGGGGAGAAGCCCCGGGAGAAGACAGAGGGCGCGGGAGACACTCTGGGCTGGTATATCGTGCGTCCGGGGGACACTCTGGAGGGCATCACCGTCCATTTTCTCGGCGAGAAGAGCCTCTGGCCGGAGAACTGGAAGCTCAATCCCTCGGTCCGGGACCCCCATCGGCTCAAGATCGGCCAGCGCCTGCGGATTATCCTCCACCGGCAGTTGCCCCCGCGAACCGCGCAGATTATGGAAATCGGCGGGAGGGTGGACCAGCAGCCCTCGCCTAATCCCTGGATCACTGCCGCAACGGGGAATCTTCTCAAGCAGGAGGACGGAGTCCGGACCCACGAAAACTCCTCGACGCGTCTGGAGTTCGATGATCGAACCAAGCTGACGATCAACGAGACCTCCCTGGTCTTTCTCCGGGAGGTCAGCCGGAGCCTGGGTGGAGTCGACCGTGAACAGGTGGAAGTCGTGCGGGGGCAGGCGGATCTTTCGCTTCATCCGGAACGGGCGGATTCCTCGGATGTGGAGGTGATCATCGGCGGCGTCAGTGCCAAACCGAAGCCGGGCGCCTCGGGCCGGGCCCTGTCTCGTCTCAGGCGATCGGAATCGGATGATGCGCAGATCATGGTCTACGGAGGCAAGACCAAGGTCGCGGCGGCCGGCAAGGCGGTCGAAGTGCCGGCCGGATCAGGAACTCGGGTGAAGAAAGGGGCGCCGCCTGCGCCTCCGGAGAAACTCCTTCCTCGTCCGGAGATGCGATGGCCGGCTCGCGGGGAGGATCTTCCCTACTCGAATCCCATCTTCAGCTGGAATGAAGTCGTCGGGGCGGGTGCCTACACATTAGAGATCTGCCGGGATGCCTCCTGTGCGGAACTTCTCCTCAGGCAGACGGGGATCCCCGAAGGGAAGTGGCAGCCGGATGATCTGCCCGGCGGGAAGCTCTTCTGGAGGGTCACGGCCGTGGCGCCCTCGGGTCTGGACGGCTATCCCTCGAAGACTCGCAGTCTGAGTATTTCGGGCGGTCCGGATCGTCAGCCTCCGGTTGTGGCACTGATTCCCGGAAACCGTATTCGTCCTGATGGCGGCGTGCTTCACGCCCTTCCCGGCGCCCGGTTTGAGCTTGTTGCACGGGATGAGGCTTCAGGCGTGGCAAAGCTGGAGTACCGCTGGGATGGCGGAAAGTGGAAGAAACTCGTGAAGGGGCATGCTCTTCGGGTGCCGGAGGCCGGGGCGGATCATCGATTTGAGGCACGGGCTGAGGACCATTCGGGAAAATATTCGAAGCTCCTCGATCTTCCCGTGCGGATGGATGTGCCGGAGCTTGAGGCGCCGAAGGTGTTACGAGCTGTCGAGGCGGAGGCGTCGGCGCCCTGAGCCGGAGCAGGAGCAGGAGCCGCATCCGGAGCCGGTCCTGACGCCCGAAACGCGAGGCTAAGCCGACAGTGTCGTACTCCAAATGATCGGAACATCCCACGACCACATATGGTCGGCCACCGCCTTCCAGTTTCGGCTTCAGAAACGGAGACCGCGATCATCGCTCCCGCACTCCGCCCAAAGAACCACGGCCCCCCGGCCCCGGTTCCTGCTCCGGCTTCGGCCTCGGCTCCGGATGTCCGGCTTCGGCCCCGGTTTCTGCTCCGGTTCCGGCTTCCTGTTCCTGCTCCGGTTCCGGATTGCCGCTCCGGCCCTCTGCTCCGGCTTCAGGAGAAATCGGAACTTTCGCAGCCGGCATTTCGCGCGGATGGGGATGGGGTCGGAGGAAAACTCCGGTATGATCTCCTGATGACGGAAGCAGGATCTGACCGACTGAGACCACTCGAAGAAACGCTCGGATATCTATTTTCCCAAAACGAGCTTCTGGCGAGGGCCCTTCGGCACGGTTCCTCGATGGTCGCCCAGGATCAGGGGTCCTACCAGCGTCTGGAATTTCTCGGAGATGCGGTGCTCGGCCATGCCGTCGCCGAGATGCTCTTTGAGCGTTTTCCCGAGGCTGATGAGGGTCTGTTGACCCGGATGCGCTCCCACCTGGTCCAGTCCTCTTCGCTGGCCTCAAAGGCGGCGTGGCTGGGTCTTGATGGCTGGGTCCAGCTCGGTCCGAGCGAGCAGATGGGCCGCGGACGGGAACGTTCGGCCCTCCTCGAAGACCTTTTCGAGGCCGTGATCGGCGCGATCGAGATGGACGGCGGATGGGAGGCGTCCCGGGCCTTCGTGATCCGGCAATTCGAGGAGGATATCGCCGCACTCGATGAGCGTAGCCTGATGCTGGGCGATCCCAAGACCACTCTGATTCAGGCCGCCCAGAAGCGAGGCCTGCCCATGCCCGAATTCGAGGACAGGGCCATCGCCGGAGATCCCCACAACCCGCTCTGGGCCAGCTCACTGAGGTGGAAGGGCGAGGTTATTTCCCGCGGAGAGGGCCGAAACAAGCGGGAGGCACAGCAGCAGGCTGCCCGAAGAGGCCTTGAACGACTGGGCC
>JANTFG010000183.1 GCA_024763555.1 Thermoanaerobaculales bacterium | reverse complement strand
TCTCAAGAGGAATCGTTGCCCGATTGTTACCGGGGTCTCCATCATCGATCTCAAAATCCGGGTCGACATTCAGACGGAGAAGGTAGGTTCCTGCCGGAACATTCGGCGTCCAGTTGTCCTGAACCGCTGCCCACCCGCCTGCGACGATCTCCGGCAGCTGACCCGAAATGCTCGCCCATATCGTCTCCGGATGCGCCGCATCCAGTAACTCCCAGCGATAGGCACTTCCCGAAGGCAGGGTCCCGCCACTATTCCGGACCGCTGCCTGGAGCACGAGTTCGTCGTCTTCGAAAGGCGAGGGTGGTGTGACCATAATCTCATCGGAGAGAACATAGGGATCGGCCATGAAATAGGGCGCCAGGGCCGTCGTCGCGACCGCGGAATCGACAATACGTCCCGACCAGCTTCCATTGTTCTCCTGGCGCTGGGCGAGAAAGACAATGGCCTCGTTGATTTTCGACTGATCGACGGCAAGCCGGGAAAACACCCTGAGAAACAGGGATGTCTCAAGGATTCCGGAGAAAGAATCGCCGAAGCCGCCGTCAGACCGCTGCTGCGTCAACACCCACCCTGCCGCTTGTGAAAAAGCCGGGCTTGATTCGGGGTCGGACTGCGTCAAAATCCCGGCCAGAAGCACCTCCAGCGTCGGATACACGGCACTCGGACCACGCGAAAACCATGACCACCCGCCATCCGAATTCTGCCGGGCGAGAAGACCGGCCCATGTTGAATCAACGGCAGACTCGTGGGCGCCGAGCCCGGAAAGGGCACGAAGAACGCAGGCTGAGCTGACGGGATCCTCAGAATAGCGGCCGAAAGCGCCCCAGATACCTTCCTCACCCTCTCGCTCAACCAGTTCCTCGGCAAGTGCCTCCGCTCTCCCAGTCGAACCGTAGACACTCAGAGCTTCAATCTGTCGGGCAAGAAGCTCGACCGACTCTGCCTGGACGTCGCCCAGTGCTTCGCCTCCTGATACGACGAGTGCGGACGACGAAGCAAAACGGGCCAGGGCCGTCAGTGCCTCGGTCGTGTCTCGCACGGTCGTGCTCTGTGAATCCCTCCACAATTCACCTTCTGCAGCCCTTTCCAACCACAACTTTGCGGCCTGCAGATCGAAATCCGAAGTGGAAACCGGCGAAGAGCCCGCCTTCCCGACATCGACTACAGCGCGTCCACCGGTCTCCCGAAAGAAAGAACGCATCCACAACGATCGAATTTCCTTGATCGAATCAAGCTCCGACTGGTCGATCTCGGCGCCGTCTTCGACCAGGTAGATCAGCGCGACACGGTTTTCTTTCGGAGCATCTGAAAAAGCCGGAATGCGGGCGCCTTCCGCTGCGATCACCTGGTCGATATCGACAGTCACAGGTGCTGCATCGATGGTATCCCCGAGGTGAGGAAGGGCTTCTGCAGAAATCGCCGGATTCTCCAGGAGAGTAAAGGGTGCCACCTCATCCGGCGGCAAGAGGCCCATCAGGTAGAGGTCGAGTTCACTATAGCCGGATTCGATGTCCGCCGCTGTGAAGCTGCCGTCGTGGTTGTCTCTCCAGTCTGAACCGTAGAGGTAGGAAGCATCGGAATCGAGGAGATAGCTCCAGTGGGCGGCGTCCAAACCCAGCAATGCGGTACTGTTTTGGCCGTCATCGTCGATGAAGGTACAGCGGCCGGACCAGCGGTGAGCCATCTCATGGTTCAGAACTACCTGGACACGGTTAGAGTCCATTGACCCGTCTTCGAGCAGGTACTGCGAGACTCGTCCGCCGTCGATATAACCCTGGAGTCGATTGCTGCCGAAAGCGTCTCCAATATCGAACTGCTGGATCCCAATACCCTGAGTATCGTTTCGGATCTCCCAGTAAAAGCCGAGGACTCCATCCTCACCGACAAAATCGAAACGGGTCAGAATCAGCAAGAAATCGTAATTGTCGGGGTTCTCCGCCAGGAACGAACGTGCGACCGACTGCCGTGGCTCAACATTGAGGCCGCCACCGGAATAAAGGTCATAGGGTTCCGACGACGAGTATGGCAGAACAAAGACATCGCCGAACCATGTTCCACCGCTAAGATCTTTTGCCGCCGACTGAGCCGAAGGGCTCTCAAGCGCAGTCTGAATCTCCTCATGGCTGATGAGATCAGCCGCCTGGGAAAAGACCACAACGAAAAGCAAGAAAACAACCGTCACCGCCAACAGGAGAACTCGCCTCGACGCAGTCGGATATTTCATGGCCTTCCGGCTCCATCCGAATCGCTCTCCGACTTCGCGGGAGATACCGGAGATTCACTATTCGAGAGGGGAGCGCTTGAATGCGTCACCGAACCGGAACCACTCTGCGGGAGCAGATTTACCCTGGCGGGCTCGCCGGAATCAGAAGAAAAAATCCGGGTTCTTACCTCGCCGTCTTCACCCGGGGAAAGAACAACAATGGCCTTTGGAACAGAGATGCCGGAGGGAAGCTGCCTCGTTTCAAGGGTCTCAAGCACGATCTGAGCCTCATTCGCCTCCCTGAGCTTCATGCCCGCCTTCGGAAGGCTCTCGCCCGCATGGAGCACGTGCAACTCGCCCCCCAAACTAAGGACGAGCCGCTTCTCCTGGAACAGGCAACGGACCAGCCGCGAGCCGTGAAAAAGGCTCTCCACACTTTGCTGGGGACCGTCCTCCCTGCTGCCCGCTACGGCAAACACAGCGGGCAAGAGAGCTGTCAGAATCAGGACGAGACACAGCAATGGAGCCGGGATTAGGCGTTTGCCGCCGCCGATCTCCACATCCTTCATAACAACGGAAACAATCTGAGACAGTACGCTCCGACAACAAGATCGCCTTACATTCATGGAAAGACTCCCCAAAGATCTCAACAATAGCGCTCGAAAGATAGCACCGCTCCTCCATTCACGCAAGCCGAGTTACTGATCGGTATTTGTGCTGCGTGCAAGTGATTTAGATTCAGTTTGTTATAGGTTTTTCAGTTTGTACCTCACGCCAGCGATACTCTGTTCATCGCACACAAATCAACGAATTCTCAGAGTGCGGACTTCAGTCCGCATCTGTTTGACATTCATTGAATCGGTGGTTTTGAGAATGCGAACCCAAGTCCACACTCCATTTCGGCCCCATGACGCCCAGGCAAAATCGCAGATACCTCGGATCGGAGTCATTGCATAGCGAACAAATTGTTTGGCAATATCAGGCTATCGGCGAGCAGTTACACACCAAAGCCAAGACTCTGATCACAAAGAGATCAGTGAGCTTTCGGTGCTCGGTGTCAGAACTCTTTCATCAAGCCGTTGGATCAATGGACGTTTTACAAATACGGGCTGTCTCCCCCGCTCCACTCCGATTCTGCGATTCGCGGATGAACTTTTCGAGAGCGCCGGATCGCGGATTTTTTTCGGTCCTGCTAAGCTTCGGGATGCATGAGTTCGGATTCCTGGAAATCTCCTGATGCCCTGCTTTATCGGTCGGTCTTCGGCCTGGGCCTGCTGCTGTCGGTCTGGATGGCTCTGCGATCTCAGGTTCTTCCGGACCAGGTCAACCAGCTCCGTTTCGGCTGGTACCTGCTTGAGCACGGGATCCTCCTGCCTCATGGGATGCCGACCTCGGCCGGCGGATTTTCCCCGGGCGCCCTGATCTCGCTTCTGACAGCCGGACCCCTGATGCTCTGGTGGGATTTCCGGGCCGTGGCTCTGTCCATGGTATTCATCAATGTCATCGCCTTCCTTTTCCTGGAAAAATCGATCCGACCGGCCTTGAGCCCGCGTGGACGGTGGCTGCTCCTCCTCTTCCTGTGGCTGGCTCCGTGGCGGATGGCCTTCTCTTCCTTCATCTGGCCCCCGAACTACGCGATGCCGATGGGCATGATTCACCTTGCAACCGCAGTGTACATGAGACGAAAACCGGTGGCCTGGGCGACTTTCATCCACGTCCTCATCATCGGTTTCGGGGCACAGCTCCATTCCTCGGCAGCCCTGTTGGCTCTCCTGTCCATCACCCTCTTCGCAACGAGAATCATCCGGGTCCACTGGCCCGCCTTTGCGGCGGCCGTACTCCTCACACTGCTCTCCCTCATCCCGTGGATGAATGCCGTCATCCATGATCCCGCCCTGATGCCGGCCGGCGCCGGTTTTCCCTTTCGGGGACTGATCTTTCTCTTCCCCCTGCTCCGGGGGGTCCTCTACACCCTGAGGATGGCCTCTCTGTCGCTGCCTTCCCGTTTCGCCGCCTTCGATTTCACGCCCGCCCTGGGCTCGGGAGTCGACGCTCTTCTCAGCCCTCCACTGACGGCGCTGGCCTGGATCTCTCATCTCAGCGTCCTCCTCCCCGTCTGGGGTCTCGTCCGCCTTCTCCGCCATGCGCGTCGGAGACGTCCCTGGAGGGTCAATGCCGAGACCCCGCTTCGTCCGTGGCTCAAGGCCTATCTGCTTGCAGCCTGCGCCGCCGCCCTCCTCTCCTTTGCCGCCTCACCGACGACAATCATGTACTGGCAGGTCCAGGTGATGACGGCATCGATGGCTCTCGCCCTCGTGCTTCCCCTGGAAGCCCTGGCCCGTACGCGGCACAGGAAGCTCTTCACTCGCTTCATTGCCGTCTGGACTGTCGCCACCCTCCTGATCCTCGGGGCCATGGCCACCGCGGCGCCGATGTTCCGCCGGGGAGGCCGCAGAGCTGCCGTTGCCGTACTGACCGCTGAGGAACCCCTCATCGACGAACTCGGGCTTCGTGAGCACTGCACCATCAGCATCGACCCGAAACACCAGTGGAAGCATCCGAAGTAGGTTTCTCGGCCCCCACCGCCCGCTCCGGCGGCCCGCACCCCGGCCTGACGAAAGGACCTTCAGGCCCAATCGCTCCCTTTGAGAACTCCTGAGCTACAATGGGAGGCTCAAGGGAGGTCATGATGAAGAAAAAAGTCGGTGTAATTCTCTCCGGATGCGGCGTCTACGACGGATCCGAAATCCATGAAAGCGTCATTACCATGCTGGCCCTCGATCGCGAGGGAGCGGAAATGCTGCTCTGCGCCCCCGATGTCCCCCAGATGCATGTCGTCAACCATCTGACCGGAGACGTCGCTGAGGGCGAGAACAGAAACGTGCTGGTCGAGTCCGCCCGCATCGCCCGCGGATCGATTCGGGACGTCAAATCCGTCACGGCCGACGAGATCGATGCGCTGATTCTCCCGGGTGGTTTCGGCGCGGCCAAGAATCTCTGCGATTTCGCGGTCCAGGGTTCCTCATGCTCCGTTGACGAGGGAGTCGCAGCCCTGGTTCGGGCCGTCCACGAGGCCGGAAAACCGATCGCGGCGGTCTGTATTGCTCCCGCCCTCATTGCCCGGGTCCTCGGCGGGGATCATCCCTCCCTGACGATCGGATCGGATTATGAGACGGCTGAGGCTCTCGAAAATATGGGCGCCGATCACATCACCTGCCCGGTTCGTGAATGCGTCATCGATGAGAAGAACAAGATCATCACCACGCCGGCCTATATGCTTGCTCAGAGTATGAGCGAGGCGGCCGACGGCATCGAGAAGACCGTCAGGGAGTTGATACGGCTGATCGGATCGTGAGGCCCGGAGCCGCTTCAGCAGAGGATTCTCGTTTTTGGGGTATTTCCGGAAAGGCCGGGGGATGAGTCACTCGGAGTCCATCAACATCGTCCGCCGGGCGACATGGCTCGGGCTGGTGTCGAATGTCCTTCTGGCAGCAACCAAGATCTCCGCAGGGGTCTTCGGGAGATCCGAGGTTCTGATCGCGGACGGCATTCACTCGATTTCGGATCTCGTCACGGATCTGGCCCTTCTGCTGGGAACGATGTTCTGGGAGAGGCCACCGGATCAGGAGCACCCACACGGCCACCGGAGAATTGAAACCCTGATCACCCTCGGAATCGGTCTGCTTCTGGCGGCCGTGGGTCTCAGCATGGGACTCGATGCCATCCTCCATTTCAACAGGCCCAAGACTCAGCAGGCCGGGATTCTCGCCCTTGCTGCCGCGCTCCTCTCGGTCGTCGTCAAGGAGTGGCTTTATCACTGGACCCACGCCCGTGCCGGGGAAGCCCGTTCTCCGGCTCTGGAAGCCAACGCCTGGCATCATCGCTCGGATGCTTTCTCATCGATTCCGGCAGTCCTCGCGGTCGGTACCGAGATGGTACTCCCCCGGCTCAACTGGGTGGATCGCCTCGGCGTCCTGATCGTCTGTATTTTCATTCTCAAGGCCGCCTGGGAGATCTTTCATCCGGCACTGCAGCAGCTGGTCGACGCCGGTGCGCCGGCGCCTGTTCAGGGCGAGCTGGCCGAGTTGGCCCTCCAGGTCGATGGTGTCCATTCGGCCCATGCCCTGCGAACCCGCTACCTCGGACCGATGCTGGCAGTTGATCTCCACATTGAGGTCGATGGAGGCCTCAGTGTCCGGGAAGGCTACCGGATCGCCCGGGAAGTCCGACGTCTCCTGATGGCAGAGGGCCCCGGCGTCTCCGACGTCATGGTTCAGGTCGAACCTGTCCGGCGCCCACCCGAAGGCGATCTCCCGTGAAGATCATCACGACCCATCTCTCGGCGGATTTTGACGCCTTCGCATCGGCAGTCGCCGCACAGCACCTCTTTCCCGGGTACCGCGTTCTCTTTCCCGGCTCCCTCGAACCGACCGTCCGGCGCTTCCGCGAGGAGATCCCGATACCGGTTGACGAGATCCGCATGAAAGAACTGAGACGGCATCGTATCAGCCAGGCCGTCGTCCTGGACACGCCCGACGGCCTGCGCCTGGGAGAGGCCTGGGATCTCCTCAATCGTGACCAGTGCCCGATCATTCGCATTGATCACCACGGGGATGGTGATCTGCCGAGGGGACCAGAGGACACCATCCGACAGGTCGGCTCGACATCAACACTGATCTCCGAACTCTATCAGGAGCGGGCCCTGCATCCTACCCCTGAAATCGCATCCCTCCTCCTCCTGGGAATCTATGAGGACACCGGACGCCTCAGCTTCCGCGAAACCCATCCCGACGACTTTCGAGCGGCGGCCTGGCTCCTTGAGCAGGGAGGGGATCTCCGTTGGGTTCGGAGGTGGATTTCAAGGACCCTGGACCCGGAACAATTCCAGCTGCTCCAGGATCTCATCGCAGGGAGCGAGGAACGGGTGATCGCCTCCATCCCGATTGTTGTCTCGACGGTCGAGATCGAAGCATATCCCGAAGAAGCGGCGGCAGCCATCCACCAATGGGTCGAGGCCTTTCGCCTGCCCGTGGCAGTCGTCCTGCTGGTGAACGCACCGACCATCCGACTGATCTTCCGCTCCCGAATCGACGAAATCGATGTCGGCGCGATCGCCCGGGAGATGGGGGGCGGCGGCCATGC
>JANTFG010000182.1 GCA_024763555.1 Thermoanaerobaculales bacterium | reverse complement strand
GTTCCCGACGGTTCCATCTGCGATGTCACCTTCGTTTCGACGAAGGAAGGTACGGTGGAGCAGCTGATCGAGGCCTTCCGGGCCGCGGATGCCGGCGAACTCAAGGGGATCCTCAAGGCCTCCGATGAGCCCCTGGTGTCATCTGACATCATCGGTGAGACCCACTCCGTCGTCGTGGATCTCGGCCTCGTCGCCCAGCGGGCGCCCAATTTCTTCAGGATCGTGGGCTGGTACGACAACGAGAACGCCTATTCGCTGCGTTGTGTCGACCTCCTCGAATATATGGCGTCGAAGGCATGAAGCTCCCGGATCTCGATTCGCTTTCATTTCCGACCGAGAGTCGGATCCTGCTTCGTCTTGATCTCAATGTTCCGATTCACGAAGGCGAGGTCGCCGATGATTCGCGTTTGATCGCGGCTCTGCCGACGATTCGCAGCCTTCTCGATCGTGGCGCCCGAATGGCCCTCTGCTCCCATTTGGGGAAGGCCGCGGGTGCGCCGGATCCCCGATTCTCGCTGGGACCCGTTGCAGCGCTCTTGAGCCGGGAACTTGGATTTGAAGTTCCCTTCGTTCAGGATTGTCTCAGCGGAAAACGTGGGAGTCTGCTTGATCAACACCGGGTCATTCTTCTGGAGAATCTGCGTTTCTACCCGGGCGAGAAGAAGAACGATACCGGTTTTGCGGAGGCTCTGGCCGAGGGCTTTTCTTTCTATGTCAATGACGCTTTCGGTACGGCTCACCGGGCTCATGCCTCGGTGGTTGCGACGCCGGGCCTCTTCGACCGCGCTCATAAGGCGGCCGGAAAACTGATGTTCTCTGAGATTCAGGCTCTGAGCCGCGTCGTTCACGATCCGGAGCAGCCATTCGCAGCCGTCGTGGGCGGGGCGAAAATTTCCACGAAGACGGCGCCTCTCGAGGCCCTGATGTCCCGGGTCCGGACGCTGTTGATCGGCGGGGGGATGGCAAATACCTTTCTGCTGGCACAGGGCTATGAGGTCGGGCGTTCCCTCGTTGAAGAGGACATGCTCGACACGGCTCGGGAAGTCATGGATCAGGCGAAGGAAAGGGGTGTGGAGTTGCTTCTGCCCAGCGATTATCTGGTAGCAGATGCGATCGATGCGCCCGAAAAGGTTGAGGTCATTCCCGCCGGCTCGATCCCGGAGGAGATGCTGATCGTCGATCTCGGACCGGAATCCCGAGGGCGTTATGCCTCGGCCCTCGCTGATGCGGCGACAGTGTTCTGGAATGGCCCGATGGGTGTTTTCGAAGTCGAGGCCTTCTCTCAGGGCACCATGGCGGTTGCTCAGGCGATGGCGGACTGCCCCGGTTTCACGGTCGTCGGTGGTGGAGAATCCGTGATGGCAACAAAGAAAGCCGGCCTGGAAGAGCGGATGTCCCATGTTTCGACCGGAGGCGGAGCCTCCCTGGAGTTCATCACGGGGGAGACGCTTCCCGCCATTCGTGCTTTGGAGGAATAGATGAGTCAGCGACGTCCTTTGATTGCAGGGAACTGGAAGATGCATAACGGTGTCTCCGCGACAACGGCTCTGCTGGAAGGTCTCCTTGAAGAAAACCTTCCGGCGGGTGTCGATGTTGTCGTCTGTCCGCCCTTTACATCGCTGCCGGCGGCGGCGATGGTGCTCTCGGCATCTTCGATCGGTCTCGGCGCCCAGAACGTCCACTGGGAGACGAAAGGCGCTTTCACCGGGGAGATCTCTCCGGACATGCTCTCGGGTCTCGGCGTCGGATGGACCATCGTCGGGCATTCCGAGAGGAGGAGCCTCTTTGGGGAGACGGATGAGACGGCCGCCATGCGGGCCGAGGCTGCCCAGAAGGCCGGCCTGGAAGTTATCTTCTGTCTGGGCGAAACCCTGGATGAACGCGAAGCCGGTTCGACCTTTGACGTTCTCAAGCGCCAGGCCAGCGTTTTGAAGACTCTCGATCCGGCCCACCTGGTTGTCGCCTACGAACCCGTCTGGGCGATCGGGACCGGGAGAACCGCAAGTGCGGAGCAGGCCGATGAAGCTCACGCCTTCCTGCGTTCTGAAGCCGCCTCCTTCTTCGGATCGGACACCGCAGGGGCGCTGAGAATTCTTTACGGCGGCTCGATGAAACCCGGAAATGCGGCCGAGTTATTGGGTCGGGAAAACGTCGATGGGGGACTGATTGGCGGAGCAAGCCTTGACGTCGGCAGTTTTTCCGCTATCATCCGCGCTGCGGCTTTGTAAGTCCGCGGGAGAAATATCGTGACGATTTTACTTGTGATCATCTACATTCTCGTCTGTCTCTTTCTGGTCATGGTTGTCCTGTTGCAGCAGGGCAGCGGGGCCGATCTTGCAGGCGCCTTCGGCGGTGGAGGCACCCAGGCCTCCTTTGGTCCCCGGAGTTCGACGAATATCATGCACCGCATGACAACGGCATCTTTCGTTCTCTTTGTCGTCCTTTCCATGGCCCTGGCGATCATGTCCGGTAAATCGAGAAAGTCGGTGATGGACTCGGTCGAAAAACCGGTGCCGGCGACCAAGGTCGAGGTCCAGACCGGCGGGACCGACGGATCTTCCGTCAGTGCTCCGGAAGAAAAAGCCGCCGAGGGAGAAAGTTCCGAAGCAGCGCAGGCGAAAGAGGCTGCCCCGGCAGCCGATACAACAGCAGATTCACCGGCAAATGCCGGCGAAGAAGAAGGAAGCGAAAAAAGCCCGACTCAGGGTTGATTTCAGATCCCTTCATGCGTAGAATTCACTTCGTGCCGAAGTGGCGAAATTGGTAGACGCGCACGGTTGAGGGCCGTGTGGAGCGATCCGTGCCGGTTCGAGTCCGGCCTTCGGCACCAACTTATCAGACACGCCGGGTTTCCCGGCGTTTTTTTGATGCGCCGGCCCTGGCGTGAAGCGAGCGGCGCAGAGGAGGTGTCAGTAATCCGGGATGACGTCGACAGGGGAGGAAGCTGTTTGGAGCGCGGTGAGGGTCTTGGAAAGGGACTCGGCTGCGCTTCCGGCCCCGGCCCCCGCCCCGGCTGCGGCTTAGACTCCCGGAACCGGGCCGGAAATCGGCGCGGGGCCGTTCTCAGCTCATTGCTCGAAGGAGCCAGCCCCACAGCGGCGCGAGTTCGTCCTCACTTCGCCTCAGGGCAAGCTCGATCGGGCCGCTCTCCATGACCGCTCTCTTCAGTGCATCAGGATCATATCTGCCCGCCCCTCGAAAGAGCAGGTGGAGAGCCCACAGGCTCGGACCCTTGCTGCTCTTCCGGAAGGGGGCGCCCTCGTCCTGGAGGATCTTTGATACCAGGGCCGGGCCCAGGCGCGGCTTAAAGACCCTCCCGTACCAGCTCCGAACGGAGTTTTTCTGATGATTCAGCTCGGCTTCGGCGCCGAGAACAGATGCCAGCTCACGCAGGTAGAGCATTCTCAGAAGGGCTTCGGCCGCCGTGTTGAAGAGGCGGATCCCGAGACTTCTCCCCCCGAGCCGGTCGCCGGAATAATCCCGGATCGGGATGCCGCGTCGGGCTTCATCGAGAAAGGCGCTCAATCCCTTTGCGTCATGCCCGAGGAGACACTCCTGGAAAACCTCGATGGAGCCGTCCCGTGGGAGGACGAGACGTCGGACCAGTTCCTCGGAGATCAGTTCCCCTCCGGAGGCGGCCTCAAGCTTCCTGATTTCGCCTGCCAGGCGTCGGGGAGAAAAACCCAGGCGGTCGCACAGTAGAGTCTCGGCTGCTGGGGCCAGTTTTGCCGAGGGCGCCGCCCTCCGCATGATCGAGAGGAGCGCGTCTTTCTGGGCCCCCGAGAGACCTGAAGGTTCCCAGGGCTTCGGGGGCTCCGGAAGGGGGACCCATCGAAGTTCTCCATGCTTTTTCAGGGCTTCGACCAGTTCTCCTTTCGGTTGGCCGCCGCACCAGGCGCCCAGTACCACCCCGAGACCCTCGGGGAGATCTTCCTCCAGGGCATCGATCAGGGGGATGAGATTGACCTTCCCTCTGAATTTCGGCGCATCGGGCGCCGAAGGGGCGTCGACCCAGTGCTGGATCTGGCCCAGGAGCAGTATTCTCTCGGGAGCGAAGAGGGAGGGGGAGTTGATTTCAAGGGCGAGGTCTTCCGGAGATGTATCGGAGCTGAGCGTCTCGATCGGCGCCTCTCCGAGTTCCCGGGCGAGATCCCGGGTGGCGGTCTTCAGGGCTTCTTCGAGGAGAAAATCATCTCCAACCGCGATGAAGATCAGGCGATTCACGAAAAATCAGATCTCGCCCAGGTCCTGGAGTTCCTGGCACTCGATGCAGTGGAGAGCCCAGGGAACGGCATCCAGGCGTTTAGCCTGGACCGCTTTCCCGCAGTGGGCACAGACTCCGTAGTCTCCGGCCTCGATTCGTGCCAGTGCGGCGTCAATTCTCCTGATAATCTCTCGTTCCTGTCCACTGAGGTGGTAGAGGATGTCACGAGAGCCCGCATCCGCCGCACGATCCACAAAATCTGCTGTCTGTCGATCGCCGGAAGTCGCCTCGGTCGTTCGAATGGCGCGGACACGGCTGAGAATCTCCTCACGTTTGTCGAGGAGCGATTTGCGATAAGCCTCACGTCGTGCAGCATCCATCGGCCACCTCCTTTCTCTTCCATTGTAGCAGGAAGGTGAAAGCGGTTGAACGGGTGGAGGAGCCCTGAGTGATCAAGAGGACCCGCCTCCGTGATTCTGCTAATCTTATTCGGTGAAACCGATGAGCCGGATCCTGGTCTTTTCCTCTGCGGGCGCCCCGGGCGTCAGCCTGCCTTCCGATGGCGGTTGTGTCGCGGCGGGATTTGAGTTGTCCCAGCGGGGATTCTCGTGGGCGTAGGGCAATTCGGTACTCTCGCCATCATCGCTCGATGGAAGCCGGTTCATCTGGGCCACGAAGCCGTCCTTCGGGCGATCTGTCGCCTCTCGGACAGGGCTCTGATCGGGATCGGCAGTTCCAACCGCTATGATTGTAATAACCCCTTTACGGCTGTTGAGAGCCGGGAGATGATCGAGATCGTCCTGGAGGATTTCTCGAATTTTGAGCTGCTTGAGATCCCTGATCTCGACGATGGACCGCGGTGGAGAGAGATGGTGATCTCAATGATGCCGGAACTCGATTATTTCCTGACGGATAATCCCTACGTGGCATCTCTGCTCGCGGATGATTACCGGATTATGCGGCCGGTGGAGCTGCTGTCGCCGGAAGATCGGGTTGCCGTGGAGGGCAGGATGGTCCGACGCGCGATGGCCCGCGGCGATCGGTGGGAGGACCTTCTTTCCGAAGATGTCGGCGCATACCTCAGAAAGCGGGGCCTGGACCAACGCTTTCGACGGGAATTCGGCCTGGAGACACTGGCGGAATTCGCCGGCACACTGAGCCGGCCGGCCTCAGAGATTCCGGAGCATTCAAACTCGACAGAATCGGGTGCAAAGACTGGAGGTTGTTGATGTATTCATGGGATGAGGACACCAGTTCATGGTATGGATCGGGAAAATACAAGTATGGAGAAAAGGGTCGCAAGAAGCGAGAGGCGGCGACGGCACGGGCGATCGCACACGGCCCGAGAAGCTATGAGGGGGCTTCGGGTCCCAAGGAAAAGGTCATCGATCCGAAAAAGAAAATTCGGACGGAGTCGCAGAACCCGCTGATCATCGCGGTTGATGTCACGGGTTCCATGTCAACCTGGCCGGCGGAGATCTTTGATCGCCTGCCCCTGCTCTTCAACACGCTATCCGGCTATCGTCCGGACCTTGAGATCTGTTTCGCCGCCATCGGGGATGCCGGCTGTGATCGCTGGCCGCTCCAGGTGACGTCTTTTGCCTCAGGCTTCGATCTCGAGCAACTGCTTGGATCGATTTACGGGGAAGGGGGAGGCGGCGATGCTCCGGAGAGCTACGGGCTCTTCGCGAAATGGGCCAACACGCACGTCGAGATCCCGGATTCGGCGGAGAATCCCTTCCTGATTGTGTTCGGCGACATCACGATGCACCCGACGATCCCGGCGGCCCAGATACGCGAGTTCCTTGGAGACGGGGCACAGGGCGAGGAGGATGCGATTGCCGAGTGGCGGAAGCTCAGCAGGCGTTGGAATACCTGGTTTTTACGTCGTCCGGGGGGAAGGCAGGGAGACCAGGTGGATCAGCAGTGGGCCGAGGCCATCGGCGGGCAGAAGATCTTCCATATTGAAGACGAGGCGCGGGCTGTCGATACGGCAATGGGGCTGATTGCCAGGGCCTGGGGGAATTTCTCTGATTTCAAGGACAATATGCGGGCGCGACAGAGCGAGGAGACGGTGGAGACGCTTTCGAAGCCGATCGAGATGAAATGCCCGGTCTGCGGGGGCCCGATTCCACTGGACGCAAAGGGGCTGTTCCGTTGCCCCTATTGCGGGATGACGCTGAAGGTGTGAAACAGATTTCAGTTCTGGTCACGGTTCCGCCCTACGCGGATTATCTGGAGGAGATCGCCCGGCATCCCCTGGTCAGCGGGCTCCGGCTCAATACCGTCATGCCCCTGAGAGAGGCCCCGGTTGAGTTGCTCAGAAGGCTGAGTGCGCTCGAAAAGCCACTCTGGGTCGATCTCAAGGGGCGGCAGTTGCGGGTGGTCGGCGCCGCGATTCCACCCTTCACGGAGATCAGGCTTTCCCACGCCATCGAGGTCGAGACACCGGCGGAGGTCTTTTTCTCCGACGGCCGTGAGCGCGGTCGGATTCTTGGAGTCCAGGGGGACCGCATCATCCTCGAGGGCGGCCCCAGGCGACTGATCGGTCCGGGAGAGTCCGTCAATATTCCTCATCCTTCGCTGAGAATCCGGGGCTTTCTAACGGATACCGACCGGGAGTATCTGGACGCGATGAAGGCCTGTGGACTGCGCCGCGTGATGCTCTCATTCGTGGAATCTCGGGAGGATGTCGAAGAGATCCGGAGCCTCATCGAGGATGCGGAAATCATCGCCAAGATTGAATCGAGGCGGGGGCTGGACTTTGCTTCGGGAGGGGGAGGGGAGTCGACGCGTCTGATGGCCGCCCGGGGAGACCTCTATGTCGAAGTTGCCCGGCCCCATCAGATTGTCAGGGCGCTGAAGACGATCATCAGGGCGGATCCCACGGCCATTGCGGCCAGCAGGATCCTGGAGTCCATGGCGGATGATCCCATTCCGGAATGCAGTGAGATCGGTGATCTTGCTTTCCTCCTTGAAATCGGATACCGCAGCTTCATGTTCGGAGACTCCCTGTGTTTCAGAAAAGCAGCGCTTCTGGAAGCCCTGAATCTCTTTCAGGCTGTCGTGAGTGAATATCGATGAGAATCTGTCTGGCCCAGATCAATCCGTGGGTCGGTGATCTGGAGCGAAACGTCGAGTCCTGTCT
>JANTFG010000181.1 GCA_024763555.1 Thermoanaerobaculales bacterium | reverse complement strand
CATGCGATGGACTTTGCCGAGTGCATCGGCTGCGGCGCCTGCGTCGCATCCTGCCCCAACGGCTCGGCCATGCTCTTCGTCGGCGCCAAGATCGCCCACCTGGGCCTGCTTCCCCAGGGTCAACCGGAGCGGGAGAAACGCGCTCGGGCGATGGTCGAAGCAATGGAGCGGGAGGCCTTCGGCGCCTGCAGCAACTTCACAGCCTGCGAAGCCACCTGCCCCAAGGGGATTTCCATCAGCGGTATCGCCAGGATGAACAAGGACTGGCGGAATGCCATGATCTTCGGCGGGGCGAAACTCAGCGGTAAGCGGCGCTGAGTCGTCTACCAACATATTCAGGCGGGAGCGCTGGGCGTTCCCGCCTTTTTTTCAGCAGAGGCCGAGAATCCGACGGAGATCCTCGGTGGGAGGAAAGAGGCCCTCGAGCCTGAGACCGGCGGCAAAGTCCTTTGCCGCCGGTGGAATCAGACTCAGGAAGGCAGCGGCGGCGCTTCGCGCCGGCATCCGCCCCACACCGAAGGCCAGACTGCGAAGAAAGGCGTAGCGGAAGAGCTTGTGCAGATAGTCATCCATGGCCCGCGGCATGGGCTGGACACGATCATAGAGCCGCGCCAGAGATATTGCCCGGGCTTCGAAACTGTCAAGATCACCAGAGACGCGATCGATCGACCTCTTCAAGCGCCCGGAGCCCAGGGCCGCATGCTGCCAGAGTTGCTCAAGATCTCCGATCGAGAGCCATCGACCCAGTTCCGGACGCATTCGCCAGAGCAGCGCCGCCATTTCGCCACAGCGGAGCTGACGCCTGAAGAAGCCCTCCACATCGTAAAAATGGTGATGAAAGGCCAGGGCGTCACGGGCATAGACGATCCTCATCCCGTGCCGTGAGAGTCGGTATCCGTATTCTACGTCCTCGAATGCCGCGGCGGGAAACTCCGTCGAAAAGCCGGTGGGTTCCACTTCCGTCAGCTCCCGTCTCAGGGAGATGTTCGAGGTATAGAAATGACGGAAATCGTAGCTCTCTCCATCCTTCATCCAGTAATAGGAGAACTGTTCCGCCCCGGGGCCGTCGATGTGGCGCATGGTGGCGGTCAGAGGCAATCCCGGCGGCCAGGCCGTATGACCCAAGACGGCAACCCGGGGGTCATCGGCGGCAGAATGAGCGCGGGCATGCGATTCCAGAAGCTCCGGGCTCGCTTCGATATCATCGCCGGTGAACAGGACATAGCGACCCGATGCCTTGGAAAGCGCGCGATTCCTCGCCCCAGCCGGGCCGCTGTTCTCCTGCCGGAAGCAGCGCAGGTGAAAGCGCTGAGGCCTGAATTCAGCCAGGACTCGGGCCGTTGAAGGTCCACTGCCGTCATCAACGACGAGAAGCTCGAAATCACCTCCCGGTCCCGACTGGTTTTCCCAGGCCTTTAAGGCCCGGAGAAGATCCCCGGGGCGATTCCAGGTCGGCAGGATGACTGAAAAGAGCGGGCGGAGCATCATCCGATCAGGAGTCTCCTCAGTTTCTCAGTAAAGTCTTCCTCTGCCGGAAGTCTCAGCGGGCCGCCTCTGAGACCCGGACTGAAATCATGGACGGCACGGGCCATTGAGGAAATGTCGCCTGGAGTACCCGCAAAGGAGATCGATTCGGAATCGCAAAGATTTTCAAGCTCATTCCCGCGGACACTGAGAAGAGGCAAGCCGGTCTGCGCAGCCACCGCAGCTGCCGGAGGAAGGTAGGGCGACTCACCAAGAACACAGAGAAGATCGGCTGCTCCCGGGCTGAGATCGAAGTCCGCCGGAGAAAGAACTTGGAAATTCTCGAGACCGAAGAGCCTTCGGAGTTTGTCCACGCGGGAAACCAGCGGACCCTCTCCCACCCAGACAAGCCGGAGCGAGTCACCGCCGCGCCGCAGTTCATCGGCCAGAAGAACGGCATCCTCCGGCCTCGCTTCGGCAACGAGATCGTCAATGATCAGGAGACGGCGGCGGCCTTCCGGCGCGCCGCGGTCCTTCCCGACGAAACTCGGGGCATGGTCGGCCGGAGTCGGAAGAAAGGTGTCCTTTCCGGAAGCCGGGCGAAGGACGATCCCTGAATCCGATCCGACTGAAACACCCCTTTTCTCCGGGTCTTCACGAAAGATCCGGAGTTCGGGTCTTTCCCCTCGGATCAGGCTCAGCACCGTATCGATTTCCTCACCACCGATCGCCCAGAGGCCGGCGGCGTCGGAAAAGCTCAGAGCGGAAAGCACGGCCGCCGGCCTGACGGCGCCGTGGAGAATATTCCCGAAATCATGGGTCTCACAGCCGAGATTTTCAAGGTCGCGCAGCCGGCGGAGGCCAAGCGGAGATGTCTCGACAGAGGAGATCACCAGCCCCGGCCCAAGGGCCCGGAGGGCGGAGAAGACGCGGTGCTCCAGGCCGCAGATGAGTTCGCGACCAAGCAGCAAAGCCCAGGGGAATTTCCTGCTCTCGGCTGGAGACTCCACTCCATGCAGGCCGAGCTGGAGCGTCGCCTTCCGGGTCGAAGCCGGCAGCGCGACAGAGTAGGCGCCGCCGCCGAAAACTGCCGGCACCTCTCCCAGTCCTTCCGGGTGCAGCATCCTGCTTTCGGTCCCCTGCTCCGGCGGCGCCTCAAGCTCGCGAACTACCACTGCTCTTCTCGTAGCTTCGACGTGCTCAACCAGCTCCGGACCGGGCGATATCGGAATTCCGGAAGCTTCGCCGGGCCTGAGAACGAGGGTGTCGCCGATCCTCGCTGCGTCCACGCTTTCCAGAGCAAAGAGCCAGCAGAGGTCTTCAAGCAGGCCGGCTTCAGGTGTGTCGCCCAGGCAGTTGAGATCCTCAACAGCCGGGAGTTCGAGGCTGCCCTGCATCTCCCGGAAGTCCAGCGCCCGAATCCGCTCCTGGCAGGGATGAAGGAGAGAGACGGCGCCCCTGAGAGTCCTCGCGGCCATGCGGCGTATGCGGGCGAGGGCCCGGGACAGCAGAGGCGGCCTCGGCGCAGCAGGTGCGAGGGAGATACCAAAATCCGGAACGGAGTCCGATGCTTGGGACATCTCTTCCAGAATCCGGCCGAGTTTCTCGTGCAGGCCGAGAACGTCCTGCCGAAGCTGATCGATCTCCCCTTCGATGGCCGCTAAAAGCCTCGAATTCTCCTCCTGCTGCCGGGTTTCCTTCATTCAGACAGCTTAGTACATCTCATTGAGATTCCACAAGCTCCGGTGAACCGATGTGTTTGCGCTCCGGGTTGGTTTGAGAGAAACGACAACAGGCGCCCCGATTTCGGGGCGCCTTTCCTGCGGAACAGGGCCTGATCTCAGGGTCTGGGTCCTTTGGCGCCGGGACGCATGACACCCCCGGGCCTCCGGCCTCCCGGCCGGAACTCTCCGGAGCGAGGAGGCCGCCCTTCCCTGTCCTTGAATTTCTCAAGACGGCGTTTGAGGGCGCCGAGCTGTTCCCACTGTTCGGCGGAGAGGACCTGTCGAACAGAGAGCAGCATCTCGAAGCGTTCGGTCTCCAGTTTTCGGCGGGCCGTCTGAAAGACCTCGAAGGCGGCCCGAACCTTTGTGGCTTCGAATTTCGTGGAATCCACCTGCTGTGCCAGAGCCAGCTTTGCCTTCTCCAGATCGGCGTTGAGGCCAATCATCTTCCGGGCATGTTCATAGACCAGTCCGTCAATCTGATCCTGCTGCTGCTCGTTGAGATGCAGGTATTCAACGACCCTCGGAATTTCCCACCATTTCCCCGGGGGAAGTCGGTAGTCCTGGGCATGGAGTTGAGCCAGCGGGCTGAGCAACATGAGCAGGGAGAGAATAAGAGCTTTCATCATCAGTTCCTCCAATCAAGAGTTTTTGCCGTCAAGAACAAGGTCAAGGTCATCTTCAGCAAGACCGTCAAGGCCTTCAAATCCGGGAATGGAGTTGTCTGCCAGCAGTGCATCGGCGGTGGAGAGGATCTCCTCGATCTGCAGCTCCGGTCGGGGCGTGGGAGAAAGCTTTGCTCTTCCCCCGGGTCTCAAGCTCAGTCCGCCAAGCACAATCAGCAGCGTTGCGGCCGCCATCAGCAGCGATCTCCGCAAGACGAGGCGAGAGTGGCCGAGCCTCGCCCGCCTGGGACCTTCTGAAGCGATCCGCTGGAGGATCGCGTCCACCTGCTCCTCGGGCTCAGGCAGTTCGGATTCCAGCTCTGCGGCCGCGTCGTGAACAAGCCGTCGAAAAGTATCGATCCTCCTTCGACAGCTGAGGCAATTCTGAAGATGCTCCATCCGCTCGCCGGCCAGTTCCTCCCCGCTGAGAAAGAGGTCGAGATCCTGATCAGTCCAGTGCTTATTCATCTGAAATCCTCCAGTTCCCGCCGAATCCGACCAACCGCCCGATGGAGCTGTGTCTTGACGGTCCCGGGATGAACACCGAGAAGATTGGCGATTTCCGCCAGCTCGAGTTGCGCGAAAAATCGAAGACGAAACACCCGGCGTTGACCCTCCGGGAGTGCTTCCACCTTCTCAAAAAGCCGGGAGACGGCTTCACGCTGTCGACTCCTTTCATCCGGTCCGGCGCCGGAATCCGGGAGCAGGTCGTTCTCCGGAGGCGTGTCCGCCAGGGGCCGCCTCTGTTTCTTCCGAAGCAGATCGATACTCGTATTGATGGCAATCCGTATCAGCCAGGTTGAAAATTTTGATCGCCCGTCGAAGGATCCCAGCCTTGTTAATGCCTTAATGAAGGCCTCCTGGCAGGCCTCATCAGCTTCGCCTTCCCCGACATACTGGCGACAGACAAGCCACACTCGCCGCTGGTAGCGGCGGATCAGCTCTCCGAAGGCTTCCGAATCTCCGCTGCGTGCCCGCATCAGCAGCCTCGCTTCGGGTTCCGGAGCCTTCATGACGGCAGGGTCTCGTCGTAGCTGTTCCACAACATAGTGACGTCCCTTCCCTCCGAAGGGTTGACACGGATTCCGGTATCGAGGGCCCGCGAGCCACTTGATGGCGCCCACCCTTCGAGGGATTTCCCTCTCCGCCAGAATAGCAGGGTGGGCGACTGGATCCGGAACCGGAGCAGCAAACCGATGCCGGAGCCGAACAGTCCGCACCGGCGTGAGCTGAGTTCCATAAGCCGAATAGGTGGGGGATGACCGCGCCTCTGTTTCAATAACAGGAGCTGGGAGGCGGTGATAGAAACCCATGCCGTCGTGGGCTGGTTCGGTTCGCGGCTCCGGATGCGGCTCCGGGCGCCCGCCAATCCCTTCAAAGCCCGACCACCTCAGGTACACCTCGCTCACGCGAGCTTCGCGTTTCGGAGTTGGGACCCGGCATCGGAGGCACCCCCGTCGCTTCTTTCCCTCCATCCGACTACAATGGAGTCGGAGGTGCCCGTGGCACATTTCTCAAAAGTCGGAGTCGTCGTCAAGACCGGCAGTCGGGAAGCCGCCAACCTGGCCCGGCAGTTGATCCTCGAACTGGAACGCCTGGACATCGAACCCATCGTCGATCAGGAATCGGCGCCGAAGCTCGGTCGTGAAAGCAGCATTGATCGTTCCTCTCTGGCCGGCGCCTCCGATCTCGTCATTGTTCTGGGGGGTGACGGGACCCTGCTCTCGGTCACCCGGGGAGAACTCGGGACAACGCCGATCCTGGGCATCAATCTTGGTACCCTTGGTTTCCTCACCGAACATCCAGTCGATCGCCTTTTCCCGATGCTCAAGCTCGCCATCGAGGGGGGAGCAAAGGTCGAAATCCGCGAGCGCCTCGAAATCGAAGTCAACTCGCCCGGGAAAAAGGAGGTTCACCGTCGGGCCCTCAACGATGTCGTCATCAACAAGAGCGCTCTGGCCCGGATGATCCTGCTCTCGGTTCACGTCAATGGCGAATTTCTCAGTCGCTTCAGAGCTGATGGTCTGATCCTCGCGACACCGACCGGTTCGACCGCCTATAACCTCTCGGCAGGAGGGCCGATCATCTATCCCACAGTCCGGGTTGTGTTGGTGACTCCGATCTGTCCCCACACCCTGACCAACCGCCCGATCGCCTTACCCCTGGACTCGGAAATCGAAATTCGTCTCGAGAGCCGTTCGGAAGAGGTCTACCTGACACTGGATGGACAGGAAGGCTTTCCTCTCTCCTCGCGGGATCTTCTGCGAATCAGGCGATGTCCGGAACCCGTTCGTCTCCTGACCGATCCTGGACGTTCCTATTTCCACATCCTCCACAGGAAACTCAAATGGGGGCAGCGTGGAGGCTAGCCCAGCAGAGTCCCGGGCATTGAGGCGTAGAAGATTCCGCTACCTTCGCCGCACTACGATCGCTCTTCTCAGTGGGGCGGCCCTGGCTTTGCTGATCTTGCTGGGACTGTGGAATCTGTTCCAGAGTCCTGCTGTCTGCCGACGAGTCGCGAAGCAGATCGAAGGGGGAGCGAAGACCCTTTTAGGGATCGATCTCAGGATCGGCTCCTTGAGCTGGAGCCTGCTGCCGCCGGGAATGATCCTCGAAGATTTCAGCATCCACACACAAAGTCTCTCCGTGGATTGCCGTCGTCTTCAGGTGGGTCTCGGCGCATTCCGGGTCTCCCGGAGAACTCTTGTCCTCTCCTCGCTGGCTGCGGAGAAGGTCAATATCAGCTTGAGTCAGACGGCAGGAACGGCGCCTTCTTACGCGAAATCTCCACCAATTCGCGTGATTGTGGAGAAACTCAGCCTTCGCAAAATTTCCTTCGAGGGTGCGTCGAGGGGCGCCGATCTGGATATCGAAGACGGTGAAGTGGCGTGGTTCCGGGAGGCGGCCTCCACGACCGGCTACTTCCAGCTGGCGAACTGTCGTTTCCGGGGTGGCGGCCTGAACGAGATTCGTTCCGGGGTGGCGGGGAGTTTCGTTGAGGAGGCCGGACGACTGAGATTCCGTTCTCTGAAGCTTGAGGGAGAGGGACTCAAACTCCGCGCCTCGGGCGAAGTCTCCCGAGAAGGCGCAGCCGCACATCTTACGGGCCGGGTGGATATCCCGCAGCTGGATCGAATTATCCGCACCCGCGGCCTGCTGACCGGCGCCCACCTGGACCTGGAGGCCGAAATCAATAGCTCTGCAAAAGACTTTGTCCGCCTCAAGGTGAAGACGCCCGAAATCGTGGTCTCACAACGCTTTCCCCTGAAGTTCCTGCGGGGTGAGCTGGGCCTGTCCCGCCGAGATTTGTGGGGGAGAGTCGATGAAGCCTCCTTCTTCGGCGGACATTTTCATGGAAACTACCGTCTCGGGGCCCTCGGCGACAGCTTCCCCCACGATGTGCGGGCCCATTGCGAGGGAATGGACCTCGGGGCCTTTCTCAGGGCACTCAAGGTTCCGACAGGCGGGCTTTCAGCCGGCATGAATGTCGGGGCGAACCTTCAATGGAAGGGCCGAAACTTCCCCAGAGGTT
>JANTFG010000180.1 GCA_024763555.1 Thermoanaerobaculales bacterium | reverse complement strand
GGCAGAGAGTCTGGAGCCCGCCCGCCTTGGGGGCTATGGCCCCCTGACTTCCGACGAAGAGGAAATCCTCAGACGGCTGCTGGACTCGCTTCGGGAGACTCTCGACCTTCTCCAGAAGCAGACTTCTAAGGAGCAGCTCTCACCAGAGAGAGTGCAGGAAAGCCCGGGCGCCGTATTCCATCCCATAGGTGTCGTTCGCTCCCCCTTCAAAGAGCAGGAGGGTACACCGATCCAGCCTCGATGGGGGAAGGCCTCCGGGCGCGTGGAACTCTTCGAGCCTTTCCGGGAGTGCACCCGAGATCTCGAGGGTTTCGAGCGAATCTGGATTCTCAGCCTCCTGGACCGCGCCCGCCCCTGGGCGCAACAGGTCATTCCATATCGCGATACCGTCCCTCGTGGCCTCTTCTCCACCCGGGCGCCTTCCCGTCCAAATCCCATCGGACTCTCCTCCGTCCGCCTGCTCCGGGTCGACGGAAGGACTCTGGAAATCGGGGAACTCGACCTTCTTGACGGCACACCGGTACTGGACATCAAGCCCTACTCGCCTCGTTTCGACGCCTATCCCGAGGCTCGCTCCGGATGGCTGGATGCCGGCCGGGACTCCCAACATGCCGATGCCCGTTTTGCGCCTGATGACGAAAACGAAGGAGAATCTTGAGATCAGTCAAGGCAGAAAATTCCCGAAACCGCCCCGCTTCCGGGACCCATCCCGGCATGTACCCCGGACCCCGGTCGCCCAGGCAGACACCCTTAAAGCGAATTCCTGCACATCGTCCTGATTCGGGGAGTTGGACATGATGACCCGGCACCAGCAAACCGGTTAAATACAGGGACACAGAAGGATGAGGGCTTCAGATGGACATGAGGCTGTGACCTTCGCTTTAGGGTTCCGGCCCGCGGCTTAGTATTCCTGCGCCGCTACCGGAATCGGCTCTGTTCCCGGCTCCCGAAGGGGTCTTAGGCTCCGTATTCCTCTCTGTTGTCGCCTTCGTGCATGTTCCTGTCGTCTCTGTACCTTGTCATGACTTGGCCCGAAACCTATATTGATTCAGTCCGAGATGGAGGATGATGATGAGAAAGATCAGGCAGCAAAGCCATTTCATGAATGGGATACTCGGAATTGTATGGGTGGTTTTGTGTGTATCGATCGCGAGTCCGGTCACGGCGGTGGTCCTGCCCTTTGGGGATTCGGTCGGGCTGACAAGCGGATGGGATACGGCGCGGGAAATCGTGGCTGGGGATTTTGACGGAGACGGGCTGCAGGACCTGATGGCGGTTGCCGAGGGTGCGGGACAGGTCTGGTTGTGGAGGAATAACGGCGACGGGAGTTTCAGCCGGAGCACTGTTGCCGGCGGTCTCGATGCTCCGTGGCGGATCGATATTGGCGATATCGATTGTGATGGCGACCTTGATGCCGTCGTCGGCCAGGATTCTACAAGTGTTTCCGGGACGGGCGTCGGTGAACTGATGTGGTTCGCCAACCCCGCCATTGGCGTCAACAGCAGCTGGACAGCCTATGTTGTCGCCGATTTTCCCAACTCGAAGGTCCAGGATCTTCAAGTGGCGGATATTGATCGTGACGGTATTTTAGACATCGTGGTCGCCCGGGGCATCAATGATCCCGGCCTGATCTGGATGGAAAATGGCGGGAGCCCGACTGTCGGCACCTGGAGCGAACATACGGTTGGTTCTTTCGCTTCCTTCGTGGGCATGACCGTGGCCGACATCGACTCCGACGGAGATTTCGATGTCGTCAGCGAATACGGAGGCGAACTGAGCTGGTGGGAGAATAACGGCGTACCGGACGACAACTGGACCCGGCACGGCGTTGCCGACAACCTCCACGCGATCTGGGGAATCGCCTGCGGGGACGTGACGGGAAACGGCGAGACGGACATCGTGATCACAGAGCCGGATGGGAACTCGATCTCCCTGTATGAGCAGAGCGGGTCTTCATGGACCTTGAGGGACTTGACACCCCCAGCAGCCAACGACCCGTGGTCGGTGCGTCTCCAGGATCTCGACCTGGACGGCGACCTCGATATCATTGCATCGATTCTCTACTCCAATGAGGTGCTGTGGCTGGAAAACGGTGGTGGCGCGGGGGCCACGTGGACGATCCGGATCATCGATGGGTCCTTCAGCGGCGCCGATTGTGCCGTCGCCGCCGATCTCGACGGGGATGGCGATTTCGACATCGCCTCCACGGGCCTCTCGGGCAATGTCGCCCACTGGGAAAACCGGCTGATTCATATCGGGATGGAATTCGATGACCCGGCTGTCATCCGAACGGATCTGGGAGAACCCAGGGGCGTGGAGCTTGGTGATGTCAATGGAGATGGGATCAGGGATCTCGTCATCGCTGAGTGGAGCGATAACAAAATCACCGCATATTACGGAATGAACGACTCCGGGAGCCTGTGGTGGGAACAAACAGCCGTGGACTCTTTCCCGAACGTGAGGGATGTGGCATTGGCCGACATGGATCTCGACGGAGACCTCGATATTGTCGGGGCGGCTGTGGGTTCGGATCAGGTCTGGTGGTGGGCCAACGGGGGGAGTGGTTTCCCGCCGTCCTGGACTTCCCATATTGTTCTCAACAGTTTCAACGGCGCCCACATGGCGACTCCCGTCGACCTCGACTGCGACGGCGATATGGACGTGGCGGTAGCCGCCTTTGACGGGGATGAAATCGCCTGGGTGCAGAATAATAACGGTGTGGGGAGCGACTGGACAAAGTACACCATCACCACGGCCGATGGTGCTCATGATCTCGTGGCCGGTGATCTCGACGGCGATGGAATTCCGGATCTCGCCTACAGCGCCTACTATGGTGATTCGATCGGGGTGGCGATCAATCCGACCGGGAGCGCGGATTTCTGGGGTCTCTACACGGTTGCCTCCGGGGTTGACGGCCCCCGCGGTCTCGCCCTGGGAGACATCGATGGCGACGGTGACCTGGATATCGTCGCGGCCCTCCGGCTGGAAAACCACATCAGGTGGTTCGAGAACGACGGCACCGGAATCAACTGGACCTCCCATGCCCTGTATACCGGGGCCCTCAATGACGGCGCCGCCGTTGCCGTGGCCGATATCGACCATGACGGGGATGCCGATGTTGTCGCGACAAGCCAGGCTGATGGAGACATTTTCGTATGGGAGAACAACGGGAATGGGAGCAGCTGGACCAAGAGGCAGCCGGAAAGCTCACTCGCATCTCCCTGGGCCCTCGCGGTCGGAGATGTGGAAGGCGACGGCGGGGTCGACATCGTCGCAGCTGCGGGCGGAACGGCGGATACCCTCCAGTGGTACCGGCAGGTCGGGGGACAGACGACCGTTTCGGGATGGGACACGGCGCCCTCGACGATCTATGGCGGGGTCGAGACTGAGCTTCTGAAGTTCAGTGTGGGTAACAACGGTCGAACGGGCTTCGATGGCTCCGAACAACCGACAACGGTCACGCTTCTCTTCAGTTACGACTCAGGATCGCCCATGAGCCAGGTCGATGCTCAGGCCTTTTTTGACCGCCTGCGGGTGTACGGGGACGATGACGGAGATGATGTGCTGTCTGCAGGCGATGTCATGCTGGCAAATACGAGTTCCTTCAACCTGGTGGACGGCAAGCTCAGCGTGGCCCTGGCGGATTCCGCAGCTGATCAGCAGATCGGCCCGGGAAATCAGTGGAAGCTCTATTTCATCACGCTGACCGCTTCGGAAGCAGCAGCTTCACGAGCCTCACTCAGCCAATTCATCCTTTCCTACCTGCCCGAGGAATCCCAGTCGGAGGACGCCGCTTTCGCGATCCCTGTGACGGCTACGCCTGCGGATACTGTTGCGACCGACGTCATCAAGATTCGAAGATCGGAAATCTTCTCCGACGGTTTTGAGAGTTCCGACACCTCGGCGTGGTCCGGACCCTGAGCTGAGCCCGGCCTGCACATGGGAAAGCGTTCCCAATGACGTCTCTGCCGCCGGCTCCTTCGCCTCCCCGCCGGCCAACAGCCCCCATCATCGTGAACGATGCCAGTGGAAGCTCATAATTCTTTCATTCCGTTTATTTTCCGGAACTCCAGTTTGATGTATCTCCCGTTTCGAAACCGTCAGAAAAAATAAGCTCCGGGTTGGGTTCAAGCTGAATGACCGTCACACCGATATGATCCATCCCGCCATAGCTGCCACCCCAGGTCATCGAGTGATCGAGGTGGTCCCAGGTATCGTGAATGTAGATCGTGGAGGAAGGGAAATCATAGCCGAATCCGAGGACCGTGTGTCCATCCAGCTGAATCAACACGGGACGACCGGAATCAATCTCCTGAACAAACTGGAGAAAACTGAAGCCCTGGCTGTTCCCGCCATAGCCCTCGATGTACTGGTTGAATTCACCGGCGACGGTATAGCCGCGGGATTCAAAAAAGTGACGCAAACCATAGCCTCCGTCGCTATTGCTCCCGTCCCCACTGTAGGGGGCGCCGCTGGTGTAATAATAGAAGGTCGTCGAGCCATCGGTATTACCGAAAGCTGACTGCGAAGTCATCATGAAATCCCCGGTACAGTCGCTCCAGCTATGCTCGACCCAACCGTTCGTGATGTAGGGATCATCAGCTGAAGAGCCATAGCTGATCCAGTAATCATCAACGAAACCACGGCTCAGGAGACCATCATAGCCCTGATGGGTCGCAGCCAGAGGAGATTCTCCGCTGCCCCAGGTGGAATTGTCTAAAGGACAGACTCCGCCGTTGGCGGGACCGGCATAGGAATTCGGAAAACCGGTGCGATCATAATAGCCCGCCATCATGGCTGCTGATGTTGCGGAACATCCATAGCACCAGTCAAAAGCAGGAACATCACTGAGAATATTGGTTCCGGGCACCAGTGGGGCCCGAGGCAAGGTGACCGATGCTTGTAACTGCTCCGGTGGGTGACCCGGAACTATGACAACATCGACAAATCTGCCGTCAGGGAGAAGGAAGGTCCTGACGGTGTTATGAATATCAGCTGCCTGAACTCCCGATACCCCGAGGAGGAACAGACCCAAGAGAAGACAATAGATTCTCGAATATTTCCGTTCCATCACGAACCCCCTTTGATACTAAGGTGGAGCGTGGATCGCCATTCGTCAAGTGATCAGGCTCACGACACGAGTTCCAGCCGCCTTCCTCTCATGGAAACTCAGCCGGATCTCTTCTGCCCGTACAGCAGTTTTCCCGTTCCAAAAAAGGCCATAAAGACGATGATGGAGAAAACCAGAGCACTGAGAGCCAGTTGCATCATTCCGGAAAGCATCATCCCGCTGGTACAACCGCCGGCCAGCCGGGCGCCGAAGATCAGAACGAATCCACCCGCCAGGGCCGCCAACAGCCGAAGAAGAGGCTGCCCGCCCCGGGACTTCTTCCACCGCTCATGTACCAGGCGGAGTTCAAATTCGCCGGAAGTCACCGAGAAAAACAGGCCCGCCAGGAGGGCGCCGCCTAGAAAAATCAGCTCCCAGTGCCCAGAGCCCCTGATCTTTTCGAAGTAGGCGTTCCCAGTCAGGCCGGTCAGCAGATCCGCCGTATAGGGGAAGGCCGTCGAAGCCCCGATCGGCCGACCGGCCGTGACCTTGAGAAAGAGCAATCCGTCAAGAAGGCCGAGACCGAGACCTCCGATGATCCATCTCCGCTCCAGGCGCCCCTCTTTCCATGCGAAAAGGAAAACCGCAAGAATGAGCAGTCCACCAGGAATAATGAAGGCCCCGAGGGAAAACATTCCCCTGCCATCAGCAATACCCGACAGCGAAACCTTCGCGAGATCCGGCCCCAACAGAGGGCGGATTCCCTCTTCGAGCAGGGTGTACACCAGCCCACCCCCAAGCCCTCCGAAAATTCCAGCCCAGGCATCGAGTGAGCCCTGGCCTGCGGAAACCGCCAGAGTGCCCGGGCAGTAACCCAGAAGGGCCATACCAAAACCGAAGAGGATGCCACCGGAAACAACTCCCCCGAGCAGCAGGGGCTTGATGTGATAGGAGGCGAGACCGAAATGAGCGAAAATGCCGACCAGCGGAATCCCAATCCCGATCGCAAGGAGCATCGTCCTGGCGACAGTCCAGTCCTCCATCGCCGCCATCCCGATGATGACGTCATTCCGGTTGACCCTGGAGTACTGCAGAAAGAAGCCAAAGAGGAAACCGAAGAACAGAGTTGCAGAAATCATGATATCTCCTCCGCGCGGTCCCGACCCGGCGAACTTAAGAACTCGCATTCGGGCACCCACGCCCACCTTAAGAACAGAACGGGCCACGTGGACATTCCACGGCTGCGAAAACCGGGGAGAATTGATATTTCTGCGCAAAACCCACCGCGCTCAGCTCACAAGAGGCCCTTGCATTCTTTCAAGTCCCTAAAACTCCAGCGGGGCCCAGCGCCGTTTTTCGTGAGGGAAGAAGGAAGAACGAGAAACGACAAAGCTGCCCGTCGCAGCCGCGAAGCTTGCTGCACCCTTCGCCTCAAAGAAAGCACGGCGCAAAAACCTTTCTGAGCGAATTCCTGCACATCGTCCTGATTCGGGGTACAATGTTCATGAGGTAGTTGGGCATGATTATCACCTGTCCCCAGTGTTCGGCGCAGTATCGCTATGACGAGGCCCGTTTCGGCGAGGCCAAAAAGCGTAAGGTCAAGTGCCCCAAATGTTCCGCCGTCTTCGAGATTCTCAATCCCGTCCATGACATGGGAGAGTCGACCTACATCGGCCGAAGGATGCCGAAGCAGGAGAAATCTCCGGAACATCAGACGGATCAGATCAAACTGGTTGAGTCCGAGAACCCGGAACTTCCGGCCCTCCCACCCCTTCCCTCCGATATTCGATTTTCGCTGGCCGTCATCGCGGGCACACAGGCGGGGGCCGTCTTCAAGATCAACAAGCCCCGCATTTACCTCGGGAGAGGAACGGCTGTTGATATTCGACTGGCCGACGGCGAGGCATCACGCCGCCACGCAATGATTGAAATCCGGGGAGAAAAGGTCACCCTGGTCGATCTCGGAGCCACCAACGGCACCTTCGTGGAAGGGGAACGCATCGATCGCTACGATCTGTCAAATCAGAGCGAATTCACGCTGGGTTCGACAACCCTGATGCTCATCGTCACTGAAACTTCCGACCGGGGGATGTGACAGAATCCCCTTCAGGCTTCACTCTAAATCCATCAAGCCGGTATTCTGTCACCTGCAATGAGCGTACTCGCGGATGTCGTTGAGGCAGTGTCAATCTGACGCAGCCGCCGTCCGACGACAGCCCTGAAATAACCCTGGATTCAGGCAGACTTCTTGCTTAGCTTGATGAGACTGTGCGGTCTCTCTCAGAGGCCACAGCATTTTTCGGGAGGAGCGCTCATGATTGAAGTGGAACATCTGTCCAAGACCTTCGTCGACCACCGGGCCGTCGACGACCTCAGCTTTTTCGTGCCGGAGGGCCAGGTCCTGGGCTTCCTCGGACCCAACGGCGCCGGCAAGACGACGGCCATGCGCATGATCACGACTTTTCTCGCCCCGAGCGAGGG
>JANTFG010000179.1 GCA_024763555.1 Thermoanaerobaculales bacterium | reverse complement strand
CGTCCACGAGGTCGCCGCATGCGCCTTGTACTCCCAGGTCCAGCTTGGGAGATTATCGCCGGTCGCCCAGCGTGAGGCGGAACCGTCGAGTACAATATCTGCCGTATTGATGGGATTCGCGGGCGTCACCGAAATGGCCGCCGCTACCGTGGAGATATTCAAGTCCTGAGTCGTCGTCGAGACATAGGTTGCCGTCCCGCCTTCTTCCAGATGCCGGTAATAGACATTGAGCTGAATCGACCAGAGTCCCGACTGGTCCAGAAGCACGGGATCCATCGGTTCTGCACCCCATCGCGTCTCCGGGGTCTGATCGGGAGCTGTGATAATCCACTCAAACGCATCCGTAAGATCCAAGCCGGCAGGAATTCCCGGGCTCCCCTCAGCCGTCGCACTGAGAGTGAGATTATCGTTCACGATCGGCGCCTGGGGACTGGTTTCAATTGTGGCGCCGGGGCTGAGATCAACCGGGATGACCGACTGATCCGTGTCGCTACCCTCCGTATTGGCTGCCTCGACAATCGCGGTATAGGAAGGAGCGGGTTCCTCCTGGCCCCCTCCGACGGGGATCGTATAGTCGATGGGCGTGGCCGTCGAGGCGCCGCTGCTGGTATCGACCGTCGCACCGGAGGCATCCTTCAGCGTAATGGTGGTCGAGTCGATTTCTCCCGAGGATGTACTGGAGATCCGGATCCGGTCCCCGGGAAAGGGGTTGCCGCTCAGCGTTGTCCAGAACGAACCGTTCCATTTGTCGATCTTGACATTGGCCGTCGGGATCTGCGGACCGCCGCAGGCGGACATGTCGAAGACTTGGGCCTCGGCATATCGGGCCAGATAGAATTTTCGCCCATCCGGACTGAAAGTGGCCCCAAAGGGCTGCGGGGAACAGGTGAGGTCATTCCAGCTCTGGCTGGGATCCCAGAAACTCATGCTTGCTCCAGCCGGAAAGCTGAGATCCTCAACTGAGGGAGTTGAAACATCACCGGTGATTCTCAGAGTTCGCCCCGTACCCATGGCCCCATACTTGGCGGTCCAGAGAAGAGGATATGAGAGACTGAGAACACTCCCGGTGATCGAGGGGAAGGTCGTCGTCTTGACCGGCGAAGAGAGATCATGATTGGGAAATTCCCAGAAGACCAGACCCTGAGATGGATTGATGCTGACTGCAATCCCCTGCTCAAAATCTACAGCCATCCCGATGGTATGACTTCCATAGGCAGTTGAATAGAGATTCGGCACGGTCTGAACGTAACTCAGGTGGAAACCCGTCCCACTTCCCTCGCCCCGGAAAACATAGACTCTGCTGTTTGAGGATAGCCAGAGATAGGGTGTACCGCCATTATAAGCCTGGTTCTGCAGGTAGAGACCGCCTTGAACCGAAATCCCCGTTCCAGTACCGGTTTGGACACATCCGCGAAAGTGGCCGGCAATGGTCGCAGGGTCCGTCGAATTGAACTCGAAGAGAGCCGAGGAGTTATCCCCGCACTGCTCGGTCAAGCCATCGCTGATGAGATACTGGGTGCCTCCGTATTTGAAGGTGAGTCCTCCTGGAATCGACTGGATATCTTCATTTCGGACATAGTTCGTGAAGGATGGGAGCGTGTTGCTGGCGGGATCACCGAAATCAGCAAAGACCGTTTGCACGATATAGGGCAACATGGCGTAGCGGCACTCATCACAGGTCAGGTAGGCATTGAGGTCGTAATCGTTATCACCCTGGTGCGTCACCGGGAAACTTGACTTTGCAAGCTCGCTTGGATTTCCTGGATTATCGAGACTGTAGACTCGAAGCTGGTTACCGTCGGTCTGAAGCAGACGCTCAGTTCCATGAAAACTCCAGATGCTCGGATCATAGGCCCGGGGACTCCCAGGCCGACCGAGACATCCAAAAGAGGTGCTGTCGAAGTAGTCCGTGGGATATCCGTCCGACTCCATGCAGTACTGGGCCGCCGCAGGCGAAACTACGCTGAAGCCGAGGGTCAACATCAGAATCGTAATGATAGAAAAATACCGCACGCGAGAGCTCCCGCCGAGGGTGCATGCCGTCATAGGCACCTCCAGAGCCGAGTATATGGCAGGGGAGGAGGCGGTGTCAAGTCAGCTCACCCGCTATATGTATCTTAAAAACCTGGGTTTAGCAAATCCTTTGGCTATTGTGACCCTCGTCACGGTTCCGAAAATCTCCCTCCTGGCAGGCACAGCTCCCGATCTTTCAGCCTGTGTGATCGGGTTGGCCTGAATCCGGATCATCGGATCTTGAGTCTGCGATGACGCAGTCTTTAGACTTCCCACTGCGTGTGAAAAACAGAGGGCGCTCGTTATTAGCGCCGGTAAAAACAACCGAACTGGTTCAAAACTCACGAGATCCGCCTGCGATACTCCTTGCTGAAGACACAAAAAACCGGGCGACCCGAAGGTCGCCCGGCTGATAGTACTACAGCCGCTGGCTGTATGCCGCTCCCTTAGAATGCAGGCGTTGCATTCGCAGCAGGCACGACGTAACCGTTCATATCAACATAGTCGTAGTTGATACCGAGGTTGCCGAGCACCTGGTCGGAGAAGCAGTTGTAGTTGGCCATGAGAGTTGCACTCATACCCTCAGACATCAGGCCATTCGGAGCATCCGCGGTGTAGTGGACGCCCATCCAGGTCTGGTAGAGGTCCGACATATTCTGGTCGGCGCCAGGCAGGTCGTAGTTCGACTGCGGCCATACGAAGAGGACCCAACCGAAATCGTCAGCGATGTTGAACTGATTCATATCGACTTCCTGGGTCTCAAGCGGCAGGAGGTTGGGCGCACCCTGGCCCTCGCCACCGGAGAAGGGATCCTGACCACCGGAACCGGACATGACCTGCTCGTTCTCATCCCAGGAGTAGTAGGTATACGCCTGGCAGTAATCCGCAACCAGGAGGGAGGGATTCGTCGCATCGAGATCGGGAACGATGAGAGCTTCGGTACTGGCCTTGAATGCGCGAACCTTGGTCGTGAAACCGGGCGCGACCGCATAGCGGAAGCCCCACGCCGTTCCGAGAGGCTCACGGAAATCCACGCCGCCGCTGTAACGGGCGTAGAAGCTCACCGGGTAGCCGTCAACATTGAGAAGCTTGCCGACTGTTGCCAGATCGGTATCGGCCTCAATGTGAACGGCGGGCATCGCGGTCGCGTCGTTGGTTCCGGTATTGGTGGTGAACCAGTCACCCATCAGCACGTTCTGGAAAGCTTCGCCTGCACCACCGGCATCGAAGTATGCGGGGGTGTTCGGGAAATCGGTAGAACACCGGGCCGCCACGTCGGCGGTGATATACATCCAGGTCGGGCGCTCTGCGTTGAAGGTGTCATCATCCCACCAGGTATCCGGAACGTTGAGACCATTACAGAGCTGCTTGTCGCGAGCAACCTTTGAGGCGTTAAGCTGGAGCAAGAAGCCCTGGATATAGTTATCCAGCACTCCGTCGCCGTAAGCAGAGGGGTTACCATCGCTGCAGTCCAGACCGGCATAGCCCTCGGGGGCGGCGAGCAGAAGCTCGACCCAGTCTTTCTGGTTCGCGCTGGACACCGGACCATCCGCGTCCGGAACAGTGCCGGTCGGGGAAGTGGTCGAGGTTCCCGTTTGGGGCAGCCAGCCGGTGCCGAAGATCTTCGACACGCTGAGGGTCTGGACATCATAGCCCGTCAGCAGGATATTGAAGTCAAGAATGGCCACGGAATAGTCCGTCCAGACGGTGACGTGGACAACCTGAGCCTCGGAGGAAACGTTGGTGATGGCAAAGTTCGTGTCGATGCCGTTCGCCAGGTCCATTTCAACGAAGGGGAACAACAGGGTCGCTGCCGGCACCTGGTCATAGGCACAGATGTTGGCGAAAACGACACTGCTGGCGCCGAGCGCGACGGCCCCTACCAATGCCAAAGTCAGAAATTTTTTCATGCTCTACTCCTTCCAATTCACTATTTTTGGTGTCGCTCGGCTCTCCGAGCCACTGTTTCCAGGTTTGGCTTCTGCCTCCTGCTTCCCGCATCACCTCCCGAGTAGTATTTGATTCCAAAGAACATAAACCACATTTCATGTCATCACAGCATAAATAGTACTACGCTCTGAATCGGCTGTCAAGTACCTCGGAGTAAATAAATTCCGAAATACCAGAACATTATGCGGGACGCGGCGCCTGCCGTCAAGCCGGATTCCATGGTTCCTTCCTTTCCTTCCTCTTCCCCCGGGGAAGCTCCAACAGGGAAAAACTCCCTCTTCATTCGGCCCTCCTGGCTTCGACAGGCCGCCCCGGAGGCGGGAGTACTAGAATCTCGGAGGCGGCTGCAAGTCGGCCTTCAGAATCCCATCCCGCGATCCAGAGATAAATCTCGCTCCCATAGAGATGCTGATCAGATTGTATCGCAACGGTGGGCAGGATCAGACGGCTCCAGCTCTTCCGGCGGGGCAATCTAAGATCCATCGTCTGCATGCTGCCGACGACAAACAGGCGGCAGGAGAGATTCCCCGGGGCCCGGTATCTGAGATCCCGGGAGGGATTTTCCCGACCGCTGATTTCGATGGGCTGAAGCTCCAACGATAATGATTCAACTCGCTGGAAGCCTCTCCGATTCCACTTCCAGACGCTGCCGAGATCCGACCGCTGACACAATGGCACGACATCCTTGCTTTCAAGGGCGCCCAGAGAAAAGACTCGACCATGCCAGCGGGAGAAGGGAGGCAACATTGAATCGCTGAGCCCCCAGGCAAAAACCTGAGCTACATTCCTGCCTCGGGAATTTTGAAGATAGGTCGGCACTCCCTGCAAAAACAAGGCTTTATCCGAGTCCACTGAATCCCGAAGCGTCGATATTTCTGAACGTACCTTTTTCGCGAGAGCCGAGGCCTCGATGTACTTCAAGGAAAAGGCACCCAGGCCCAGACCATAGGCCGAAGCAATCAGGATGGTGAAGATGCACACAAAAATCTCTTTCCTGCGGGCGTCCGAAAACAGCTCGGATAGACCGATCAGCACCAGCCCGATCCCGGCCGATGCCAGATACCAGTACCTGCCGTTGGCGGGGACGACCTTCGTCTGACCGAAAGGAAGTCTCGCTACGAGAATCCAGATCAGTCCCAGGATAAGATTGTCCGACCGGCGCCGACCCTTGAGAGCCAGAGCGACGGCAGCCGCCCCGAGGGCGCCCAGTATGCCGGCATCCTCCCACCCCATCGGCAGACGCTCGTAGAGAGGAAAAAAGAAAAGTGAGAATTCCATCTTGAGATGCCCAAGCAGACTCAGGAGGGAAGAGGGATGGAAAGACGCCCCCGAATAGCCTCCGATCGTTGTACCCAGCAGAAGATAGCGAAGGCCAAGGTAGGCTGCCGAGAGGGCGAAGAAGGGACCATGGCTCCGGAGCAGTCCCCCCAGTTTCACGGTCTCCCCTCGATCTCTTGACCGGACGAGATCTATCACCAGAATCAGAATCGGAAGAACGAATGAAGCCTCGTAGGACATCAGCGACAGCGCGAGGACGCCAAGGGATCCAGTCAGCCGGGTCATCTTCCCGGTCTCCCGCCACCGGATAAAAAGAAATATGGACGTGAAGGCGAATGTCGTCGCAAAAACCGTGGCAAAACTCGCGATAAAGAGCACCGAATTCGGGTGAAGGGGATAGAGGGCGAAGATCAGGCTCACGCCTCTCGCCGCCCATTTCCGCCCGGGAAACAAACGTCCGGCCAATGCGTAGAGGAGCCCCACGCTGAGCAGATGGAAAGCGAGCTGGACACAGAGGTAAGGAAGGGGCTGCACGCCCCAGAGCAACTCTTCGATTTGCAGAATCAGGGTCGATACGGGTCGCCAGAAGAGGACGATCCTCACGCCCATCCACGGTCCACAGAACTGCTCCCGGAACATCGACCAGAAGGGCTGTTCCCACAACCTCCGCAAGATGATGAAGTCCTCGCTGACAAGACCGCGATTCAGCTCCGCGAGGAAGGGAAGGGATGCCAGCAACAGAATAATGGGCAGTTCGAGCTTGAGCCGACCCGGACGAAAAGATCTGCCGTGAAGAAAATTCGTGTTCACTCCGAGAAATTATCACATCGCCCGGCCTATTCCTGCCTGTAGTAGGATGATCTCCATGAGAATCGGCGATTTCCCAACAACGAACCCGGGTGTAGAGCTTCTTTCTCGGCCAAAGAAAAATTCTTTCCCCGATCGAGGCGGTCATTCCCATGCTGAGTTCTGAGCGGCCCCGCAGGAAGTCTTCCCCCTTCCGCTTCATGGCCTTTCTCCTCATCAGCGTTCCCCTTCTGCTTTTTCTCGGAGAGTTTTCAACGCGCTCCATCATCCGGATTCGGGATGGGAAATGGCCCCAGACCAGGTTTATGGCCAGGTACACGGAAGGTCGGATCATCTCCGCCCTGGCCCGGCGGCACCCCTATCTCAACGCGGCACCCCGAAGAACAGCCCTCATCAGGGCTGCGGGGAAACGCGCAACTTTCAACAGTCTCGGCTACCGATCACCTGAACGCCCACTGAGCAAGGCTCCCGGTACCTTTCGCATCGTGTGCGAGGGAGGATCGACCACCTTCGACACGCAGGCGGACACCGACGAGGCGACCTGGCCATGGAGACTTGAAGAGATGCTTTCTGAATCGGAGGCAGAGAGCGATTCGAACATTGAGGTCTGGAACGCAGGATTCCCGACCTGGACCAGCCTGGAGAACCTGATTTCACTGTTGATCCGGGATGTCGATCTGCAACCCGATCTCGTAATTCTCTACCAGGCCTACAACGATCTCCAGCCGGGCGCCCACACTCCTTTTGATCGGGAATACGTCGAGGGACATGCGGAGTATTCACGCCTGGCCCTCGGGCTTTCTCTTTCCAAACCCTCATGGATCAACCGAAGCGTCATGATCGAAGCCTTGAGAAAACGCATGCTACCCCCTCGCCCGACATCACCCGCGCTCGCCTCCGGGCTTGAGATGCTGGGCGCCGAGATCTTTCGCAGGAATATCCACAACCTGATCGCGATCGCCCATGCCAACGGCGCCAAAGTTCTGCTCGTCACCCAGCCGATCAGGATTCGTAAGAAACATCTTGTGCAGGACCGGCAGTTTATCGAAGAGTGGCTTCATCTCAAGGCCGAAGCTGCACCGGCGGCCCTGAAAAAATATAACGACATCCTTCGAGGCCTGGCCCAATCGGAAAATGCCATGCTCCTCGACGTACAACAGGACATCTCATTTAGGGACGAGGACTTCTGGGATGCAGTTCACTTTGCCTCAGGAGGAAGCCGGAAACTCGCAGCCGCCCTGGCCAAGAAGATCAGGAGACTCAGGACAGCGGATCAACAGATGCCTCGAAGAACCCAAGAAGGGAACAGGAACTCCGTAAGGCGATAGACCGACCGATTCCCGCACCCTCTCCGAAACCCACCGCCCCAGGAAAAAATCCGCCTCTCCCGCCTTAGGGTTTGCGCGAAAATAACTTCCGGATTTGCGCGCCCAGATGTGCTTCAGATTTGGATTGGGCGATTGAGGGGAATCGGAGGCGTAGCCTTGCCTGCGTTGAGAATTTCCAGATTGAGCCCGAGCC